>JBEBDG010000044.1:0-12406 GCA_041157165.1 Bacteroidota bacterium | reverse complement strand
GTTATTTGGTAATTTTTTGAAAATCGAGAGAGGGATGTCTGGACATTCTTTCGAGGCCTATTTGAGAGATATTAGGAAGTTTGTTGCCTATTTAGAGGGGCAAGGGAAATCAGATTTGCAACCTCAGGATATTTTAGAAGAGCACATTCTTGCTTATTTTAGAGACTTATATGTTTTAGGGATTGAAGCCAGTACACAAGCACGATACTTATCAGCTATTAGAAGTTTTTTTCAATTTTTAGTTTTTGATGACCAACTCAAATTGGACCCAACTTCTCACCTTAAGAGTCCTCAAAAGGCTAGAAAATTGCCAGATACTTTATCTTTTTTTGAGATTGAATCCATCCTTCAGCAAAATGACATGGGCACTCCAGAAGGAGTACGTAATCGGGCCCTTTTGGAATTGTTGTATGGTGCTGGTATGCGTGTTTCTGAATTGGTAAATGTAAAGATTACAGATGTTTTTGAAGATCTTGGTTTTATAAAAGTAAGAGGCAAAGGAGACAAAGAACGAATGGTACCTGCTGGTAAAGATGCTTTTTATTATTTAAAGATTTATCTTGAAATGGTGCGTTCTAAAATTTCAATCAAAAAAGAGGCTTTGAATTGTTTGTTTGTCAACAGACGAGGAGGTCAACTGAGTCGTGTTATGGTTTTTTACATCATTAAGGATTTGGTAAAAAAAGCGGGAATTGAAAAGCAGATAAGTCCTCATACCTTCCGACATTCCTTTGCTACCCATCTAATTGAGGGTGGTGCTGATTTACGAGCAGTGCAAGAAATGCTCGGTCATGAGTCGATTCTAACAACCGAAATTTACACCCATCTTGACCGGGAATACCTAGGTCAAGTAATTAGAGATTTTCATCCAATGAATAAAGGAGTTGAAGGTTGAAAAAATTTACTTTCAAAACACTCTCCACTCTCAACTCTCAACTCTCCACTTTCAACTTTCCACTCTCAACTCTCAACTCTCAACTCTCCACTTTCAACTTTCCACTCTCAACTCTCCACTTTCAACTCTCAACTTTCAACTCTCAACTCTCAACTTTCAACTTTCAACTTTCAACTTTCCACTCTCCACTTAATTATTCCTCTGGATATGGAATAAAGACAAAATTTGTAAACTGTCCATCCACCACAAATAGGCAGCAATATTCTTCAATGTCTTTGTAATTGCTAGTAAAAACATCTTTATTTTCATCTGCAATTAATTGTCTTTGTAAAAATTCTTCTAACATAGAAGCGTTGTATTGCCATCTATTCCCATTTAATTCAGCGAGTCCAATTAATTTTTGTCCGATTTCTATGGCTTGTTGTGAAACCACAAAAATGGGAAATTCCGAAAATTTTCTCTGTTTAATTTGGTAGGCAGCATCTTTTAAGATATGCGACACATTGACAAAATCTGCCGAAATGATTCCTAAATATTTGCCATTTAAATCGGGTGAATTTGGTGCATTCGATATTGCTTGGTAATCTTCTATCATCTTATCCTTTACTTAATAACAACAATTGAACTTCTTTAACTGGTTTGTTGAATTTTTTACCTACTATTGAATTGGTTACAAATCCTTTGTACACGTATACACCTTTCATAAACGATTTGCCTTGCCATAACATTTCTTCTACACCTCCTGTTTTACCTGATTTTAAAATAAAACTAGTTAATAAATTACTAATGGCAAGGCTAGATGTTTTACCAACCTTCGAAGGAATATTGGGGACACAATAATGAATGACACCATATTTTCTAAAGATGGGGTGACTCAGAGTTGTGAGTTCAGAAGTTTCAAAACATCCTCCTTGGTCAATACAAACATCCATTATCAATGTTCCAGGCTTTAGTTTACTTACCATTTCTTCTGTAACCAAACAAGGCGTAATTCCCGTATCAGATCGCAAAGCACCGACGATTAATTGAGCAGACTGCAAAGCTTTTGGTAGATTTTCAGAATCGATTACTTGCGTAATCAGAGGAAATCCTAAACTTTGCTTGAGCCTTTGTAATTTGTATATGTCTTTGTCAAATACCTGTAATTGAATGCCTGAATGAAAGGCAGCCTTTGCTACTTGTTCTACAACGTGCCCTGCACCCAAGACAACAATCTGACTTGGTTCTACTCCCGTAACATTGCCTAATAAAATGTTAGACTCTTCCTGTGAGGATAAAATTTGAGATGCAATTGGTAAAACCATTTGACCTGCAATTTCTGCCATCATGCGCACGAAAGGATATCCACCACCATTGTCCTCTACGTACTCCATGCCAATCCCCATTATTTTCTTCTGGTTCATGGCATCAATAATGTCTTCATTCAATAAAAAAGTGGCCGCACAAGAAATGATACAAGCACTGGGTTTCATTAAGCCAATTTCCGCAAGTGTCGGTGGAGTTAATTTAAGTAGCAATGGACATTTCCATACTTGTGAAATATCCTCGGTAATTGAGGCGCCCGCCAACAAATAATCAGCATCGCTAAATCCAGCTCTTTTGCCTGCTCCAGATTCTATTACAATCTCGTGGCCATTGGCAATCAATAGTTGAACTGCCGTTGGACTTAATGGTATTCTGTTTTCGTTTGGAGATATTTCTTTTGGTATACCTATAAAAATACTTTTAGCATTTTGTTTGGTCCATGCCATGGCTTCCATGGGTAAGATCCCTTGCTGCGACAATAAATCGTGAAATGGGTCCATTGTGCTCATATTACCAATTCATATTTAAATTTCGAGATTTTTCGTTATTTAAACGAAGTGTAAAAGTGGTGTGGGGTAGGTCCCAAAGCTCTTCAGCTTGTTCTGGCCATTCAATTAAACAGATATTTCCAGAATCTAAATAATCTTCAATTCCAATAGACAAAGCCTCTTGGGTATTTTTTAATCGATATAAATCAAAATGAAAAATGCTTTCTGCATTTTTGGTTTGGTACTCATTAACCAACGAAAAAGTCGGACTTTGAACCGAATGCTCGACACCGAACTGTTTACAGATTTCTTTTATCAATGTTGTTTTTCCTGCACCCATTTGTCCTCTAAATAGCCAAATATTCGGAATTTGGGCCGAAATTTCCACAATTTCAAGAGCAATTTGAGGTAAATCTGTAAGGGTGTATGCTGACCAATTTTTCAAAATAATGAAATTACGTTGGAATAGTTTTACGAAGTTAATAAATTTGATTCTTACAAAATCTATTTACCTATATGAAATCATCAAGAAGAGCTTTTTTGCAAAACAGTGCCTTATTTCTAGGGGCAACTGCCATGGGAAGCAGTGCATTTGAGGCATTAGCCTTTAAAAAATCCAAACATTTGGTTGGAGTTCAATTGTATTCCATCCGAGAGGATATGAAAAAAGATCCACTGGGTTCCTTAACCAAATTGGCAGAAATGGGTTATAAATATGTTGAACATGCAAATTACGTAAATCGTAAATTTTATGGATGGTCTGCCCAAGAGTTTAAAAAAGTGTTAGATGATTTGGGTTTAAAGATGCCATCTGGACATACCGTAATGGGTAAGCCACATTGGGATGATGAGAAAAAAGATTTTACAGATCTTTGGAAATATACAGTGGAAGATGCAGCCGTTTTAGGTCAGGAATTAGTAATTAGCCCCTGGTTAGATGCTACCTTACGTACTACAACCTCTGATTTGAAACGATACATGGAAGTATTTAACAAATCGGGAGAATTGTGTAAAAAATCAGGAATGCGATTTGGATACCATAACCACGATTTTGAGTTCTCTCAAAAATTAGATGGTGTCACCGTATTTGATTTAATATTAGACAATACAGATCCTAGCTTGGTTGCTCAGCAATTAGATATCGGTAATATGATCAATGGAGGTGGACAACCTGCAGAAATCTTGAAAAAATATCCGGGTCGATTTATTTCAATGCACGTAAAGGATGAAATTTTGTCTAATGGTGGTCATGAAAAATATGAAAGTACCATCTTAGGTACGGGTATTATCAATGTCAAAGACATGGTAAATTTAGGTTTATCAAAAGGTGGCACACAACATTTAATCATTGAACAAGAAGCATATCAAGGTAAAGCTCCAATGGATAGTGTTAAAGAGGATTTAGCTATCATGAAAAAGTGGGGATTTTAATTAAAATTTGACCGTCCTCGGTGTTATCCGCAACCTCCTCCTTCAAAAGGAGGAGGGGCATGAGGAGGTAAAAACATACATTATGAAAAAAATATATTTAGTAGCCTTCTTAGGTCTATCCATTTCAGGTTTCTCACAATCAAAATTAAAACCTGTATTAAGTCAAAAAGCAGATGCATTAAAGTCAAAGGTAATTGCCTGGCGACGTGATTTTCATGAGCATCCTGAACTTGGAAACCAAGAATTCAGGACAGCTGATATTGTAGCAAAGCATTTGAAATCTTTGGGCATTGAGGTACAAGAAAAAGTAGCTTATACAGGAGTGGTTGGAGTTCTAAAGGGAGGTAAACCAGGTCCTGTGGTTGCTTTGCGCGCTGATATGGATGCATTGCCAGTAACAGAGCGGGTCAATATTCCATTTAAATCAACTGTTTCCACTGAGTTTAATGGACAGAAGACAGGTGTAATGCATGCTTGTGGACATGATAGTCATGTGGCAATTTTAATGGCTGTTGCAGAAATTTTAGCTTCTGAAAAGGCCAATTTGGCAGGTACGGTTAAATTTATTTTTCAACCTTCAGAAGAGGGTGTTTACAATTCGAAGGGGGAAACCATCTTATCAGGTGCTGAATTGATGGTAAAAGAAGGTGTATTAGAAAATCCAAAGGTAGATGCAATATTCGGTTTACATATTTCAGCAGGTTCTGAAAATGGAGTTTTAGAATACAAACCTGGTGCGACCATGGCTGCTGTTGACCAACTGGATATTAAAGTGAGAGGTAAGCAAGCACATGGAGCCAATCCTTGGTTGGGCATTGACCCAATTGTCATTTCTTCCCAAATTGTAATGGGTTTGCAAACCATCGTATCAAGAAATGTTAATATCACAGAAGACCCTGCCATCGTAACGGTGGGTGCAATTCATGGTGGAATTCGTCAAAATATCATCCCTGAAAGTGTAAATATGATTGGAACAATCCGTACGTTTGGGGTGGAACAACGAGACTTGGTACATCAAAGAATTAAGGATATTGCAACCAAAATTGCGGATGCAGGAGGAGCCAAAGCCGACGTAACGATAGGTACGGGATATCCCGTAACCTTCAATAATATTCCATTGGTTGATAAAATGTTGCCTACATTGATTGCAATGAATGGGAAAGAGAGAGTTCGACAAATTCCAGCACATACAGGTGCAGAAGATTTTTCATTTTTTCAACAAAAAGTACCAGGATTCTTTTTCTTTTTAGGTGCCCGACCAGCAGACAAAAAATCTGCTTCAGAAGTGGCAGCTCATCATACACCTGATTTTTACTTGGATGAGTCTGAGTTTCAGGTAGGTGTGAAAGCTTTGAGCCATTTGGTGGTTGATTATTTTGAAAAGAAATAACTTACCTTATTTCGGATAAGGATGGTAAAAAAAAAGAGTATCGTATTTTTGTTTAAAAATTGAAATTTATGTCTAAAAATTTTCGTCATGTTTCCTATTTATGGGACGATCAGAAAGCTAAGGGACTTAGCGAGGTAGAACTTTTCATTTATCGTTCTAATATTTTAGGAGCAGATTTAAGAATCACTAATTATGGGGGTGGAAATACATCTGTTAAAATAACTGACCATGATCCTCTAACAGGAGAGCCGACAGAAGTTATGTGGATTAAAGGATCTGGTGGTGATATTGGTACCTTGAAATTGTCTGGTTGTGCAGCTTTGTACATGGATCGATTGCTTAATTTAGAAAAAGTTTATAAAGGAATTCACATGGAGGATCAAATGGTTGAATTGTTCAATCATTGTATTTTTGATTTAAATTCAAAGGCCCCTTCTATAGATACCCCATTGCATGGTTTTTTGCCATTTAAACACATTGATCACCTTCATCCAGATGCAGCAATTGCCATTGCTGCTGCAAAAGATGGAGAGAAAATAACACAAGAATTATTTGAAGGAAAAATTGGATGGGTGCCTTGGCAACGACCTGGTTTCGATCTTGGATTGCAATTGAGGAAATGCCTAACCGATGCAGCTGCTAAAGGTATTCAACTGCGTGGAATCATGTTGGGTTCACATGGTTTATTTACATGGGCTGATAATGCTTATGATTGCTATATTAATACGTTGGAAGTGATTGAAGCTTGTGCTACCTTTATTGAGGAAAAAGAAGGTAAAAACCGACCGGTATTTGGTGGTTCAAAAGTTCAAAGTTTACCTGCCGATCAACGCATCTCTCAGGCCCAAGCACTTGCACCGATTTTAAGAGGTTTGTGTTCTTCCTATCAATCCATGATTGGGCATTTTACAGATGATGAAAGGGTTTTACAATTCGTAAATTCTTCTGATTTGGACGTATTAGCACCTTTAGGGACCTCATGTCCTGATCACTTTTTACGTACAAAAATATCTCCTTTAGTTTTGAATTTTGGGCCCTCTGATGATTTATCTAATGTGGAGGCTGTGAAAGAAAAATTACAACCCTTGTTTGAAGACTATCGTGCCATGTATGCAGATTATTATGAGCAATGTAAGCATGAAAATAGTCCTGCCATAAGAGACCCAAATCCGGTGGTAATATTGTATCCTGGCGTTGGAATGTTCACATTTGCAAAAGATAAACAAACAGCACGCGTTGCCGCTGAATTTTACACAAATGCCATCAATGTAATGAGAGGAGCGGAGGCAATTTCCTCTTACACTTCTTTACCAAAACAGGAGGCTTTCGACATTGAATATTGGTTATTGGAGGAGGCGAAACTGCAAAGAATGCCTAAACCTAAAGCATTATCTGGTCGAGTTGCCTTTGTTACAGGTTCAGGTGGTGGTATTGGAAAGGCAATAGCAAAAAAATTTGCAGAAGAAGGTGCTTGTGTTGTTTTGAATGATAATAACGCAGAACGATTAGAAGAGGCTAAAGCTGAATTTGTTAAATTATTTGGTAAAGACAATGTAGCTGCAGCCATTGCAGATGTTACGGATGCTTCTACGATAGAACAGGCTTTAAATCATGCTTCACTAGCTTTTGGAGGTATAGATTTAATTGTAAATAATGCGGGTATTTCAATTTCGAAACCAATTTTAGAACATACTGAATCCGATTGGAATAAGTTATATGACATTTTAGTGAAAGGACAATATCTAGTGAGTCAAGCCGCAGTACGTGTGATGCGTAAACAAGCAATGGGAGGTGATATTGTGAACATCGTTTCTAAAAATGCTGTAGTGGCAGGTCCTAACAACGTTGGTTATGGCTCTGCAAAAGGTGCGCAAGCTCACATGTCACGATTGCTTTCAGCAGAGTTAGGTCCAGATAAAATCCGTGTCAATATGGTAAATCCAGATGCGGTTATTGCCGATTCCAATATTTGGGCTGGTGGTTGGGCGGAAGGTCGTGCCAAAGCCTATGGTATCACTATAGAAGAATTACCTGCATATTATGCTAAAAGAACTTTGTTGAACGAACGTATTTTGCCTGTTGATATTGCAAACGCATGTTTTGCCTTAGTTGGAGGTTTGTTGAACAAATCAACTGGTAATGCAATCAATGTAGATGGAGGGGTAGCTGCAGGATTTTTACGTTAACCTAAGTAAGAATGAATTTAGATCATTTAATACAAGATTTTAATAATAAAGGGTTGGCAACCCATCAAAAAAGATTTGATTTCATCAAAGAGGATGTTCAAATCCCAATTGATTTGATTCAAAAATTGAAAGATTTTCAAATTGCCATTCCTTCTTGGGCTTTAGGCACCGGTGGAACTCGTTTCGGACGTTTTTCAGGAGGAGGAGAGCCAGGCAATTTAGAAGAAAAAATAGCAGATGTTGGTCTGATTCATCGATTGAATAAATCTTCTGGAGCTATTTCTTTACATATTCCTTGGGATATTCCTTCGGATGCCAATGCGATTAAAAAATTAGCTTCAGATCATGGTTTGGCTTTCGACGCGGTTAATTCAAATACTTTTCAAGATCAGGCAAATCAGGACTTAAGTTATAAATTTGGATCTTTGCAGCATACCGACAAGGCTGTTCGCAAACAAGCTATTGACCATAACATAGAAGTTATTAAACATGGAATAGATTTAGGATCAAAATCGATTACTGTTTGGTTATCTGATGGATCTTGTTTTCCTGGACAACTTAACTTTCGACGGGCTTATGAACGTACCGTAGAGAGTTTAAAAGAGATTTATGCTGCGTTGCCTTCGGACTGGAAATTGTTTCTTGAATACAAAGCCTATGAACCCAATTTTTACTCTACTACTGTTGGTGATTGGGGACAATCCTATTCGATGGTAAATAAATTAGGGGATAAAGCTTATACTTTAGTAGATCTTGGCCATCATTTACCAAATGCAAACATAGAGCAAATAGTTTCCCTTTTATTGATGGAGGGTAAATTAGGGGGATTTCATTTCAATGATTCGAAATACGGTGATGATGATTTGACAGCCGGTTCTATAAAGCCCTATCAATTGTTTTTAATTTTCAATGAGTTGGTTGACGGAATGGACGCTAAAGGAATGAATCATGCAAAAGATTTAGGTTGGATGATTGATGCATCTCATAATGTGAAAGATCCATTGGAAGACTTATTGCAATCGGTAGAGGCAATTCAAATTGCCTATGCGCAGGCTTTGCTTGTAGACCGTAAGTCCCTAGAAGCGGCAAGAGAAGCTAATGATGTGGTGCGTTGCCAAGAAATTTTACAAAATGTATTTCGTACAGATGTTCGTTCTTTGGTAGCTCAGGCACGCTTAGAATTAGGAGGGGTATTAAATCCAGTTGAATTTTATAGAAGTGCAGAAATAAGAAAACAATTAATTCAACAAAGAGGTTCAAAAACGGTAGCCACAGGATTGTAAAATGAGCAAGATTGATTGTATCGTTATATTTGATATTGGAAAGACCAACAAGAAATTGTTGGTCTTTGACCATCATTACCACATAATCCACGAACAATCTGTTCAATTTCAGGAGATCAAAGATGCAGATGGCTTCCCGACCGAGGATATTTCCCAACTTGAAAATTGGTTGATGAGCACTTTTGACTCTGTTTTGTCTAATCCACATTGGCAAGTGAAAGCCTTGAACTTTTCAGGATATGGAGCTAGTTTGGTCCATATTGATGAAAAGGGAAAAGTGGTGGGGTACCTGAAAAATTATTTAAAACCAGTTCAACAAGAATTATTTGATTTATTTTTTAAGAAATATGGACCGGAAAAAGAATTGGCTCGAATCACATGTTCACCTGTTCTTGGAAGTTTAAATTCTGGTTATCAGGCTTATGAAGAAGTTTATCATCCAAATTGGAAAGACATTCACTCCGTTTTACATTTTCCAAATTATTTAGGTTTTTTGTTTCATGGTGAAAGAGTGGCAGAAATGACCTCGATTGGATGTCATACGATGCTATGGAACTTTGACACAAATTCCTATCATGAATGGGTTCAGAAAGAAACCCTTTTAGATAAACTTCCTCCGATTGAGGCTGGTACATGTACGTTTCCCTACTCAAAACAATCGACTATTCAAGTTGGTTTAGGTTTACATGATTCTTCAGCAGCATTAGTGCCCTATTTGAGACAATTTGATGAACCATTTGTTTTAATCTCTACCGGAACATGGTGTATTTCCATGAATCCATTCAATCATGAAGCTTTGACAAGCACTGAATTAGAAAATGATGTCTTAGCTTATATGCAATTGAACGGAAAGCAGGTAAAAGCATCTCGATTATTTGCTGGAAACGAGCATGAAATTGTCGTTAAAAAGTTAATTGCCTATTTCAAGGCAGATCCAAAATTTTATAAATTCGTACCATTCAATCAGCAAACAGCGGAGCTGTTTGAACAAAAATTGTCTTCTGAAAAACAAAAACAAAGGACTTCTCAATTTCTAAAAGGAAGTGATTTTTTGGAAAAAGATTTGAAAAGTTATGCGTGCGTCGAATGGGCATACCAAGATTTTATGACCGATTTAGCCATTCAATTTTTGTACAGTTTGAAATGGGTTTATAAAGGGGAGCCAAACACTAAAATATTAGTCGATGGAGGTTTTAGTAAAAACGATATCTTTATGAAATGTTTGGCATTAGCCTTTCCAGGTTCTCAGGTATTCGGTGCTGAAGTTGCTCAGGCTAGTAGTTTAGGAGCCGCCTTGGCAATACATGAAAGTTGGAATGAAAAGGAAGTACCAACTGATTTAATTCAATTGATTCGTTTTTTAGGATGAAAGTAGCACTATTTATACCTTGTTATATAGACCAATTTTATCCAAATGTAGCAAAGGACTCATTGGAACTATTAGAGAAATTGGGATGTGAAGTAGAAGTTCCTTTAGGACAAACCTGTTGTGGACAACCCATGGCAAATTCTGGTTTTTCACATATTACCAAAGGTTCTGACCTTCATTTTGAAAATCTATTTAAAGAGGCTGACTATATAGTGGGACCATCAGGTAGTTGTATTTTACATGTAAAGGAGCATCACCCAAATGCTAAAATTCGTAATTCAGTATATGAAATTTGTGAATTTTTAGTGGATATTTTGAAAATTAAAAATTTGCCAAGTAAATTTCCTTATAAAGTTGGTCTGCATCAAAGTTGTCATGGCCAGCGAGGATTAGGACTTTCATCTATGTCGGAACGCAATGAACCTTATTTTTCGAAGATAGGAACACTTTTGAATATGGTGGAAGGTTTAACTTGGGAATTGCCAGCCAAAGCGGATGAATGTTGCGGTTTTGGTGGAACCTTTTGTGTTACCGAAGAGGCTGTTTCTGTTAAAATGGGTCAAGATCGTGTGGAAGAGCATGAACAAAATGAAGTATCCTATATTGTTGGTGCAGATACATCTTGTTTAATGCATTTAGGTGGAATTTTAAAAAGAAAGGGTTCTAAAATAGAAGTAAAACACATTGTTGAAATATTAAATCATGTCTAATCATTCAGCTTCTGCAGCGGTTTTTATTGAAGATAGAGAACGTACCGATTGGCACAACGAAACTCTTTGGTGGGTTCGCTCTAAGCGTGATAAGGCTTCAAAAGCAATTGATGATTGGGAAAATTTGCGTGAGCAGGCATCTCAAATAAAGAATTATACCTTAGATCATTTGGGAGAATTATTGGTTCAATTTGAACAAAACGCCCTAAAAAATGGAATCAAGGTACATTGGGCCGCAGATGCTCTAGAGCATAATAAAATTGTTCATTCCATTATTCAACAAAAAGGAGTAAAACAATTGGTAAAAAGTAAGTCGATGCTTACAGAAGAATGCCATTTGAATGAATACCTTGAAAAGCAAGGGATTGATGTTGTGGATACCGATTTGGGAGAAAGAATTGTTCAATTTAGGAAAGAGGCACCAAGCCATATTGTCTTACCTGCTATACATTTAAAAAAAGAAGATGTAGGGGAAACTTTTCATGAACATTTAGGAACCCCCAAAGGAAATAAAGACCCTCAATTTTTAACCGAAGCTGCTCGCCAGCATTTACGCGAAAAATTTCTTCAGTCAAAAGTTGCTATCACGGGGGTTAATTTTGCAATTGCTGAAACGGGCGAATTTGTTGTTTGTACCAATGAAGGCAATGCAGATATGGGTGCTCATTTGGCCGAAGTTCATATTGCTTGTATGGGATTGGAAAAAATAATACCTTATCGCAATGATTTAGGTGTTTTTTTGCGTTTATTGGCTCGTTCGGCAACTGGACAATTGATCACAACTTATTCCAGTCATTTTAAAAGTCCAAGATTAGGACAAGAAATGCACATTATTTTAGTGGATAATGGTCGTACGCGTCAATTGGCCCGTCCAGAATTCAGAAATTCATTAAAATGTATTCGATGCGCAGCTTGTTTCAATACCTGTCCAGTGTATCGTCGTTCGGGAGGACATAGTTATCATCAGGCAGTAGCTGGACCTATTGGCTCTATTTTAGCGCCTAATTTTGATATGAAGGCAAATGCCGATTTGCCATTTGCCAGTACCCTGTGTGGAAGTTGTTCGAATGTTTGTCCAGTAAAAATTAACATTGATCAACAACTTTGGCTGTGGCGTCAGGAAATTACAAAAGAAGGTTTAGCACCTAAAGGTAAACAATTGGGGATGAAGGGTATGGCATATGTATTTTCAAATCCATTCCTTTTTAGTTTGGTGGGAAAAGTAGCTAGGTGGACAATGAATCATTTACCTGGCTTAGTAAAAAATAAAATGAACGTTTGGTATTGGCAAAGAGAAATGCCAGAAGCACCAAAACAAAGTTTTCAAGAATGGTACGCAGGGAGAAGTA
>JBEBDG010000043.1:0-12418 GCA_041157165.1 Bacteroidota bacterium | reverse complement strand
ACCTGTCCCCACGAATGGATGGAACCTGCTACAATTGCATCTTTTAATTGTCTCAAAGCACTCTTAGGAATTAATTGTCCGCCCACATTTTCCCAATCTACAATCGGTGTTGAATTTTGAATGGTTGTTTTTAGTAAATTGATAGAATCAATTGTTTCATTTCTTTCCATAGTTGCAACCAATTCTTTGGCTGCATGATAGGCCAATAAATCCTTAAAAATATGGTAGGCCATGAAAACCTTTGCGACCTTTGTTTTTTTCTTTGAATTCTCAATACCCGAAACCCAAATATCAATTGGTGTATGTTGGTTATCTGGATTTTCTAACCATTTTTTACCTGAATTTTTAAGCATGCTTACATCTTTTTGCAAAGGATCAATTGACTCACCTACCCATTGTTCAAATAAATTAATTGCATGGAGTAATTCAAAAACAGTATCAGGTGCTAAATAATCAAATTCG
The DNA here is from genome assembly GCA_041157165.1 of Bacteroidota bacterium. Lineage (GTDB taxonomy): Bacteria > Bacteroidota > Bacteroidia > Cytophagales > Spirosomataceae > Sandaracinomonas. The sequence goes on along the minus strand of JBEBDG010000043.1, from coordinate 11,956 downwards.
AGTAAATCATCTTTTACCAAGCGTTGATCTCTTGCTTCAAATTTCCATGCATTTCTGGCAATTGCATACATGTTGTATTGAAACCAATAGGCTGGAATGATTAATAAATTACCTGTTTGATCATCATTTCCCAACAAAGAGAAAGGAATTGGATTATGAATTTCTGCTGGATAATTTCCTTTAGAAATCAAATTAAAGCTAGCAAATTTGGAATTATGCTTTAATGCAACAGAAAGTCCCGGCCAAAAACCTCTTCCTGCTTGTAATTCACCATCTGCTCCTCTTGAATTATGATTTGAACCTAATGTTGCCCCAGCCGCCATGTTACTTTGTCCTTGTATTACAGCTGCACATAAAAATGAATTATTGTGATGCTGTTCATGGGCGGGATAAATTAAGGCATTTAATACTTCACAACAAGAAATAGTTGAATTACTTCCTAGATAAGAATTAATCAACCGTGCGCCGTATTTTAGATGTGAATGAGATGCCAAAATAAATCGAACTGCCTTGACGCCGTAAAAAATGCGGCAACCTTCGTGAATAATGCCATTGACTAATTCACAACCTTCTCCAATCTGACTTGGGGCATCAGGTAATGACAAAATACTTAAGTTTTTTAATTTATTGGCTCCCTTAATGTAGGTATCAGAACCCATATTGACATCCTTGATAATGCCTGTATTTTTAATGACTGTACGATCTCCAATTTGACCATAAAATCCTCTATCGCTAGAAAATTCCTTTAAAGTCATTTCAAAATATTTAGCTTGCAAAGCTTTATCTTCACGGTCTCTTGTCCATAAATAAGCGTCCCCAGGCTTCATCTTTAAAAAAGGTATCACCTTTCTTCCACCATTTTCGTTACCAAGTTCCAACCAGATCCGAATTTTTTCTTCTTCCCCTTGCTTGACAATTCCATTTCCAAATTTGCCCGTTGCCGTAGTTGCTAATTCATTAACTTGCAAAATCATTACCTCATTGCCTATTTGGTAATGAGAAAGCAAATTGACTCTATCAATAGCCACATTATCACCAAAGTCAGACGAAATAATCGTGGAATTATAAATTCCAACTGGCATTCTCAAATTTTTGAATTCAAGAAAACAATGTTCGAGCACTCCAATCCGATTGATTCCAAAAAATCTACAATTTTTAACAAGAGAAGCATTAAAACCATCCTTTACAAAAATATCTTTCCAATTTTCTGCTTCATTTAGATTAGCTTCTAAAATAGAAATTTCCCTGGATGTTAAAGTTCTAAATTGACTTTGTTCGATGTTTTGATTCCGGTAATAAAATTCATCCCTGCCTTCTGACAAAAATTCTTTACCAACAAACTGATAACCTAATTCCGCAAGGGGTTTTTTATATATTTTATTCATTTTTCGTATAACTCTAATGGCAGATGATCGGGATCTTCAAAGAAGGTAAATCGCTTACCTGTGTATTCATCTGTTCTAATCTTTTCCGTCTCTATACCATGAGCATTCAAATGTTCAATGGCTTTTTCAATATTATCTACTTCAAATGCCAAATGTCGCAAGCCTGCAGCTTCTGGCCTACTAACTCTTTGGGGAGGCTCAGGAAATGAAAACAATTCTATCACATAATTCTCTCCCAAGGCCAAATCTAATTTATATGAATTACGTTCGGATCTAAAGACTTCTTGGATTATTTTAAAACCTAAAATATTCACATAGAATTTTTTAGAATGTTCATAATCCGAACATATGATGGCAATATGATGTATTTTTTGAATCCCTAAATTCATTCTTTTATTTTACTACTAGCTACTGCAATCTTTGAGTCTGCCGTGCCATAATATAAAAACCATTTTCCCTGATAAGGCACTAAACCTTCAATAAAACAAACCTCATTTACCTCTCCCACTAATTCATAGGATTTATTGGGCCATATAAATGGTGTGATGGAGCGCTTAATCAGTCGATGCGGATTACTTGTCTCAAACAATGCTTGCCCTGCGGCATAAGCAAAGGGATGCAAATATTGAACGCCAAAATTGCCTGCATTGCTTCCATTATATAAAAGTAAAATACCCGAATGGGTATGCAAAGCATAAGGGCCTGGCTCAACCAAGCGAGAGTCAAAATAACCCTTTCTTGGATGCATGACAGCAATTGGCTCTTTGTTTTCAAAATCCTCACATATTTCCCAAGTTCTTAAATCACTTGATTTCGCCAAAAAAAGATTCGTATCACCAAAATACATCCAATAATATCCGTTAATTTTCTCGGCAACTAGGTGATTATTCTGTTGTTTAACAATGATTGCACCTGATTTAGACCACCTATTTAGGTATTTTTCGGAAGAAAATAAGGGCCCTATCTTCTCCCATTTTAACAAGTCTTTCGAAAATGCACCACATAAACGAGCCGTTTTACCATCATAGGAAGTATAAGTTAAAAAATAGCCTCCATCTTGGGTTTCTACGATTCTAGGATCTTCTATCCCACCTTTCCATTCAAACTTAAGAAAAGCATCATTGTCTGGAAATAAAACGGGATTAGCATTCTTTTTAAAATGAATGCCATCTGATGAAATCGCTAATCCAATTCTAGAAGTTCCTACTGAGTCCTGGGCCCTGTACAAAAGGTGTATTTTACCATCTCTAATGATTGCACACGGATTCAAGACATTTTTAGATTCCCATTTAATCTTTTTATGTTGAATTGGACAATCGAATTCCTGCTGGAGATCGGGTCGTATGATAGGATTTACTTCATCCAATTTCCGGAAACCATTCAATTGCCATTCATTTTGAGCAAAAATTGAATTAAGTATAGAGAAAAATGTGAAAACAAGTACGAAAAGTCTATTTTTACGAATATTAATCATAAACAAAGTTATTAATTTTCATTGAAAGTACTTGTCATTGGTGGGGGTGCCGCAGGTTTTTTTGCAGCTTTATCTGTTAAACAGCATCATCCTGATGCTGAGGTTACGATTTTAGAAAAATCTACGAAATTTTTAGCGAAGGTAAAAATTTCAGGTGGTGGAAGATGCAATGTTTGCAATGCAACCTTTAACAACCGGATATTAGCTGAAAAATACCCTAGAGGTGAGAAATTTCTTAGACAAGCCTTTGAACAATTCAATGCTAAAGATACTTTTGATTGGTTTGAATCGAGAGGGGTAGCGTTAAAAACATATCCCGACAATTGTGTCTTTCCGGTAGCTAATGATTCACAAGTTATCATTGACTGTTTTCTGCGTGAAGCAAAAAAAACAGCCATTAATTTAATAACCCAACAAGGAGTAGAAAAAATTGAAGAATGGAGAGAAGGTTTTCGTGTTTATACGAAAACAGATATTTTTGAAGCAGATAAGCTAATTATAACCACTGGTGGACATCCCAAAAAAAGTGGCTTTCATTGGATTGAAAATTTAGGTATATCAATTGTAGATCCAGTACCTTCTTTATTCTCCTTTAATATTGAAGATGAATCATTACATCAATTAATGGGTAATGTAATTGAAAATGCCTCCGCTAAAATAGAGGGACAAAAATTGAAAGGGATTGGACCCATTTTAGTTACCCACTGGGGTTTGAGTGGTCCAGCCATTTTACAACTTTCCGCTTGGGGGGCACGTTTGTTAGAAGCAAAAAACTATAATTTTAACATATTAGTCAATTGGTTGGGGCAACAATCTGAAATAGAATTACAATCAAATTTTAAACAATTCATATTAAGAGGAGAGAATAAACAAATTCAAAATTTTTGTCCATTCCCCTTCACCAATAGATTTTGGATTTACCTATTACATAAATTAGGGATACCACTTACTCTCAAATGGAAAGAACTTCAAGGAAAATATTTGAATAAATTAATCAATGGCCTTATCAATGATGTTTTTGTTGTCACTGGCAAAACAACATTTAAAGAAGAATTCGTCACGGCTGGCGGTATTCAATTATCAGAAATAGATTATAAAACCATGGAATCCAAACAAATCAAAGGCATCTATTTTGCAGGTGAAATAATGGATATAGACGGGATAACAGGAGGTTTTAATTTTCAAGCCGCTTGGACCACAGGATTTATCGCTGGTAAATTAGGCTAATAATTCACACGCTCCCAAATTAGATACTTTTCAAGAGAGCTTACCTCAATTTTCTTAAATCGATTAGAATCTGAAAAACAAGATGGCACTTGTTGAAAATAATGATGATCTTTTGATAAAATATATAAATCTTTTGAAGATTGTTTTAAAACTTCACAAGAGGTATTGTTTTGTATTTTTTTCAACAAATAACTGTCTCCTACTGGTCGCAATTTCTTACCCATCATTATTTCATTAAGAATATAGGGGTGTCCGTCACCAATGCGAGATTCATCCAACAAATAATGATATTTAGCATCATCAATTACCAAAAAGGATAGACCATTTGCTTTTTGACCTTTTAAAAACTGCAACAGTTTGGGATCTACTCCATGCGAATTAATAGCAGCATTAAAGGTGATTTTTTTGTCAATCTTATCATAAATTATTTTCCCAGCTACAAATGAAGGCAAAATAAAAATAACTATTGCTTGCATTAAGTAAGCCGCATAAGTTCTATACCATTTTATTTCATTTAATTTATCCCTAATTAGATAAAGAGTAAATAAAAAGAATGGAAGAAATAAGATTACATAATGAAAGTAAAAATGCGTTTTGGAAAAACTATAAGTAATCAAAAACATACTTAAAAATATCACCCAAAAATAAATCTTAACGTTTGGGATTTTTAATGTACTATTTCCAAAAGCATATAGGCCTAAAATCAATGAAAGAACTAATTGAATTGTAAAATAAAATTGCAATTCAAAAAAAGAAAACATTCCATTAAAAATCAAACCCTTCCAACCAATTGGTTGAATATCAAAATTTATAATTAACAAAAGGCCTTGCAACAATGCAATCAATCCATTATCAACAAATAAGTAGGGCAAGAAGCTGAGAAAAATGGGTACGAATAAGCCCAAACCAAAGTATAAGAAATGATAAAATTTATCCTTTCTAGTAATCTTTAAAAAAAAATAAGAACCTAAAAAAATAGGGAAAAGGTAAACGTAATTGGGTCTAATGAGAGCAGCAATGGCAAGAAAAATACCTGCAAGGGTAACAGAAAAACAACTATTTTTTTCAATATTTTGATACCAAAGTGCAATAGCTACAAATAAAAATGTGGCCGCGGGAGGCTCTAAATGGCCTGTACCCCCGCCTGGTAAAGAATATAAAAAAACAACATAAAGTAGGTTATATTCCCAGGTTTCCTTTTGAAGAAGTGCATTTGAAATGTTTAAATTCTTTTTAGTTCCCACCAAAATGGAAGAGGCCATCAGACCTCCTATAAAACTTAATAAAAAGATACATATCTTCCATGCACCTATTCCACCCAATTGGTACGCTAGGGAAAACATGTATTGAACCAAAGGAAACTTTGTTTCAAAATCTTTTGTAAAAATTAACTCTTGATGATTTACCAGTCGACTACCTAAATATAAAAAAGCATCCAAGTCCCAATCGACTGAAAACTCTAAAAAAAGGTAACTACCAAATTGAAAAAACAAAAAAAATAGGGTGAACCCTAAAAAATATCGATTCATAATTGGTATTTACGCATTTGACCATGCATTACTTTAAACCAAAGAGGTGGAATTAAGGATAATAAGATCATTCCAGGATATCCGGTTGGCATCTGAGGAGCGTCATCTAAATTTTTGAGCAATTGGTACTTCTTAGAAGCTAAGTAATGATGATCACTGTGTCTACTTAATTCAAATAATAATAATCTTCCTACAACATGATTGCTATTCCAGCTATGTTTTGATTGCACTCGTTCATAAACACCTTCTCGAACCATTTTTCTACTCAATCCGTAATGCTCAATGTAGTTAACCGTCTCTAACATCAAACTGCCAAGTAAAGCTGAACAAATAAAATAACAAGTTGTAGTTACTCCAAATTTATATCCAATTAGTACCAGTAATGCCAATTGTATGAATTGAAATAGCATCATTTGATTAAATAGAATTGGAAAAAAGTTTTTCTTTTTCTTTGATTCTTCAATTGCAATTTTCCAAGCATGCAGATAGGTACCAATAAACGTTTGTATATAAAAACGATAAACCGACTGATTCAATTTTGCCGTACTTGGATCATTGGCAGTACCCACCATGCGATGATGCCCTTTGTTATGCTCAATAAAAAAATGCATGTATAAACTACTTAATAATAATATTTTGGCCATAGTTTTTTCAGCAATTTTATTTCGATGTCCTAATTCATGGGCCACATTGATGCCAAAAATACTACATAAAAGTCCCATGGTAATTATCCTACCAATAACATCTAGTTTGGTTAATCCAACATCTGAAAAACCAGTCAAAAATTCCCAGAGAGCAATTATTTGTAAAGGTAAAACAAGGTAAAGAATTAAATCGTATACTAAATTCGACTTTTCAATTTGCTCCTCTACTTCAGAAAGATTTTTAGCATCGGGAGCTATGAACAATTCGATGCCTGGTACCAAAAAAAAAGTGAATAAAAATGGTACCCAGCAAAGCAATCCGAAATTTGAAAATGAAATAAAACCTAAAGCAAATAGGATAAATGTTGAAGCATATTGAAAGGGCCTGATAAAACTAATCATTCTTAAATTTATAAAATTTTATATTGAAATATAACAATTTAAAATTTTTATTGATTATTTAAAGCCTGCAATACATTTTACAAACTATTCCACCGTCACACTTTTTGCCAAATTACGCGGCTTATCAACGTCTAATCCTCTTGCTACACCAATATAATAGGACAATAATTGTGTCGGTAAAACAGAAACCAAGGGTGCTAATAACTCATCCGTTTCAGGCACTTCGATGATATCATCTGCCATTCCTTTGATCAAAGAATCACCTTCAGTTACAATCGCTATTACCTTCCCTTTTCTTGCCTTGATTTCTTGAATATTGCTTACAATTTTTTCGTAATATGCATCTTTGGTTGCAACAAATAAAACCGGTAATTGATCATCTACTAAAGCAATTGGTCCGTGTTTCATTTCTGCCGCGGGATATCCTTCGGCATGAATATAGGAGATCTCCTTCAACTTTAAGGCACCTTCAAGTGCAACAGGGAAATTATATCCACGTCCTAAAAATAAGAAATCTCGGGCGTCGGCATATTTTTCTGCCACTTCTTTCACCTTCAGATGATTCGATAATGTTTTCTTTACCTTTTCTGGGATTGCACCTAATTCTTTGATAAAATGTTGGTAATTTTGACTTGTAATTGTTCCCTTCTCCTTTCCGATTTTGATAGCCATCATGGCTAAAACAGTCAATTGACCAGTAAATGCTTTTGTACTCGCAACGCCAATTTCTGGTCCAGCATGAGTGTACGCACCTGCATGTGATATTCTTGATATGGAAGAACCAACCGCATTGACAACACCAAAAATAAAGGCCCCTTGTTCTTTAGCTTTTTCAATAGCCACTAAAGTATCAGCCGTTTCTCCGCTTTGAGAAATGGCTATAATTACGTCTCCAGAACCTATTACTGGATTCCGATATCTAAATTCAGAAGCATATTCTACTTCTACTGGAATTCTGCAAAGGGTTTCTATCATGTATTCTGCTACTAAGCCAGCATGCCAACTGGTTCCACAAGCTATAATAACAATTCGTTTTGCTTGAGCAAATGCAGACAAATTTTGTTCAACACCTGCCAATGTTAAAATACCAGAATCAGGTTCTAATCTACCTCTAAGACAATCTGTTAAGCTATCTGGTTGCTCGAAAATTTCTTTTAACATGAAATGATCATAACCACCTTTTTCAATTTGCGCCAATTCCATATCCAACTGTTGGATATATGGCGTAACAGGCTCATTACCTAGATTTTTCAAACTTACTTCATCTTTTGAAATAATTGCCAGTTCATAATCATTTACGTAAATTACCTTTTTTGTATACTCAATTATAGGAGAGGCATCTGAAGCTAAGAAGTGCTCTCCATCTCCAATTCCAATCACTAACGGACTTCCCTTTCTAGCTGCAATTAGTCGGTCTGGGAAACCCTCTTCCATTACGATAATCACATATGCCCCAACCACTCGTTTTAAGGCAAACCGAATAGCTTCCTCTAAAGTTGAATTGTTATTTTTTTGAATATCCTCAATGAAATTAACCAACACTTCGGTGTCTGTTTGGGATTTAAAATGATATCCTTTTTGCTCTAATTCTTTTTTAAGAGAAGCATAATTTTCTATGATTCCATTATGCACAAGGGTTAATCGACCACTATTGGATTGATGTGGGTGTGCATTTGCATCCGATGGTTCTCCATGGGTTGCCCATCTGGTGTGACCAATGCCTACTTGGGCTGTTTGCGTTACATGATCTTTCCAGGCCTCTAATTCACTTACACGCCCTTTTTTCTTAAAACAAGAAATATGCTCATCAAACAATGCAATACCTGAACTATCATATCCTCTATATTCCAATCTTTTCAGACCTTTTAAAATAATTGGGAAAGCATTTTGAGAACCTATGTAAGCGACAATTCCACACATAATAATTGTATTTTTTTAATAATTTAAAAAAATTGAATATTTTTAATTTTACAAAATAGCAATATAAAAAACCCTTTTACAAATAATGGAGCCAAAAAATATAAGAAAAAACCTAATTAAAGGAGAAATTGCTGATTATATTTTCGAAGATCGAAAATTGTTAATTTCTTATTCGAAACAAATTCAAAGAACTGTAAAAAATATTACAGAAAATGTAAACTTGGTGAAATCAATTACCCAAAATACGCCAGTACCTCTTTTGATTTTTTTAAAACCATCCCCCATGCCCGACAAGCAAACAAGAGAATTGAGTAAACAAAAACTACCTGAAATTTATACTGCAATGGCAATGGTTGCTGAGGGTAATTTAGGGAGTTTAATCATGAATATTTTGTTCAAACTCCAGAAGCCACCCATTCCAATGAAAACTTTTTCTAAAGAAGAAAAGGCCCGCATATGGCTAAAACAATTTATGTAAGATGTTTCAATGCCTCTCGCCTAGTCAAATTTGATAAGGTATGATTTGAAACAAATGCTCGAACCCAAGATGGGTTCGTACGGGCATATTGCCTTAACATCCAGCCAATTGCTTTTTGGATAAAAAACTCTTTAGAAGATGCCAATGGCATTATAATTGATTTTAAATCATCAACATTCAATTTCTGCTTGTAATCCAATGCGTATAAAATACAAAGCCTTTGTAACCATATATGATTACTTTGCATCCATCGATTGATATATTTTTCTCTTTCCTGAGGAAATTGTAAAAAATAAGGTCCCAATATTTTGGGAGCCAGCACATCCGTTACATCCCACCATGGATATTGTAAGGTCATTTCTTCTACCCAAACTGGGATTTGTTCATCCCAATGCTTTTTCATTTTGATAACCAAAACCATTGATAAATAATGAAATTCATGCATGGGTAAATTACGCATTTGAGTGGCAATCTGAAGATAGGTTGAAGGTTCATCAAAGGACTTAAAAACCTTATTAAATACCTCCATTTGAGTTGGTTTTTTTATGCCAAGAAATTCAAATTGATTGCGCATGTATTTTGCCATCCAAAAAGCATTTTCTTTGTTGGCATGCATCAAAAGTTCATTTTTTAATGATTCAAGCCAATTGCTCATCGATTTGATACGAATAATTTACCGGCAAATCCAGCAGGTTCCACTGGCCATTTGGAAGCATCAAATGGTTTATATCGAATATCGACAAAATTAATTTCATAAAAATTTTTCCAATTCACTTTCTGTTGATCTAATAATCTAACATAATTCGCAGAAACATTATTCACTGCCAATTCTAGCTCATTTTCAGTTTGTAGTAAACCATTTTGAATTTCTAATTTAAATGGAATGGACCAAATTGTACCTAAGCTCTTACCATTTAGTTTTACCTGTGCCCAATCGCGAATATCCGTACAATGTAAAAATTTTGCCTGTGCAATGGAAGCACTATCTAATTGAAAATGAATTTTATAGACCCCTTGTCCTGAAAAATAATGCGTGCTCGTATCCAGTGTCCAATAGGTAGGCTTTTCAAGTTGAATTAAATTCGGCAAGGAAGGACTTCCTTTGGTGAAATTTATTGCAATTGGACCTTTTAAATCAAGCTCTTTAAAGAAATAATCATTTACTACCTTTTGGGGTACTATTTTTTGTGCCGCAATTTGTTCTATAAAAACAGTTTCTCCCGGCTCTAAACGTAAAAATAAATTCTTCAATTTGGAATCGATTTTTCCGTAAGTCTCCTTTTGGTGCAATGGATCCACCACTTTATAAAAGCCATTAATTTTACTTAATCTAATGGTACCCTCCTTGGGACTTGAACTTAAATTGGCAACAAAATACACATACCCATTACTTGATTTTTTCCTAAAATAGCTTAATCCTGCACTTGACAATCCTTCCTCATGCGTTATTCCATGTTTTTTTAGGGCATCTCTTGGATCACCCAAAACTCGTAACATAACATGCTCCTTGGCATTTTCCCATCGTAATTGTAGGTTTTCAGACCAATTCCAAGTATTTCTATTTTGAGGCCAATGTTCCAAAAAATAAACTGGATATCCCATCTGAATCCATTTTGAAACCAATTCAAATGTTTGTAGTGACAAAAAGTCAACTGCTGGTAAAAATAGAATTTTATAGGTTTGTCCACCTGGTGAAGTAAACGTTTTATTTGGATTTAATTTTAATTTGCTCAACATTTCATCTGAAACATAATCTGCCTGAAAACCATTTTGCTGGAACAAGTTTGCCCAATGGGCAAAGGGGGTATTTTTCATCCAAATTCTACTATTGGCATGCAATTCCATGGTATGTAATTTACCTTTTCCATTTCCTTTATGCCAAATATCTTCCATTGGAAAATACAACATGATATCGGCATCAGATTTAGCATTTTGCAATCGTGATTGACACCTTTCAATATATCCATTTAATTCCGGCAATACGCTCCAAAAATGACTATTGTAATTAAAGTTTGTACTTGCATAAAATAACCAACCTGGCCACTTAACCTCTGGAGGCGAATAGGTAGCTCCATGAAAAAACAGGTGATTTACTCCACCAAGCATTACTTCGTCTACCACAGGTTTCACCTGTGCCAATGAAACTTTAAAATGATTGCCTAACCAGGTAGCCGTTTCACTTGTAACTAATTTTTTCCCATAAAAATGAGCAGCAGAGGAGGCTAATTTTATGATTTTTATATCTGGGATGCCAAAAGTAGTAGAATCATAATCAGGATCAATCCGATACCCTGGAATGGGATAAGGTTTACTCCCAAAAAATTCTGATTCAGGAATTGCAACCTCGCTGTAGAGATCTAATAAATTGCCGGGACTTCCATGGGCCTGGTCGCGACTCTGAACACCATTTTGCAAAGCAAATTGATGAAAATTTTTGGTAAAATCATATTGTACTAAATGACTGATGGTCCGGTGGTAATCGGCCCAAATTTGATTTTCCTCTTCATTTTCTGCCTTATCTTTTGCTAAAACATTCCATTTGGTTCTTAAATCATACCCATTAAGTTCTTGAAACTTGTTCAACAACTCACCTGTCCAATTTGCACCAAAGGCCTCATAGGAGTCATTATAAATTGCCCTTAAATGGCCACTAGCCTTTTGCAATGTATTTAAAAAAGGTTTTTGATAGGTTTCAAATGCCTTTTGGGAAAAATGATCCATCACCAAACCTTCTCCTCCAGGAGCAGCTCGTTTGACCATTTGTTTGGTTAATGTTTGATAAACCACATATAATTTTTGATTTGGTTTTTCAATCACTAATTCATGCAGCGATTTAGGGAATTGTTTCGAAAATAATTCCTTTACAAATTCATTTTCATCAAACAAAGCAACCGAAA
>JBEBDG010000042.1:0-12475 GCA_041157165.1 Bacteroidota bacterium | reverse complement strand
ATCAGAAAAATCTGCAAATGGGTTTAGACATGGTAGAAAAGGGCGTTAAAGCCTTTTCCGATTATCGTGAATTGATTCGATTGCCAGAGGTTGACATTGTTCATGTAGCTACCCCACCGCATTGGCATGGTATCATTGCTGCTGATGCTGCTCGGGCTGGTAAAGATGTCTGGTGTGAAAAGCCAATGACCAGAACTATTGGTGAAGGGAAAAAATTAATGGAGGCTGTTCAACAGCATGGTAGAATCTTCCGTCTGAATACTTGGTTCCGATTCGAATCCAATTTCTATGGTATGAATACTCCGGTACGACCAATCAAAAAATTAGTTGATTCCGGACTTTTGGGATGGCCATTGAAGTTTACTATTAGCAAACACACAGGATTTGATTGGAAATTTTATTGGATTGGGAAGACAGATTTGGTTCCACAACCCGTACCAAAAGAATTAGATTATGATGCATGGCTAGGTCCTGCGCCTTACAAACCATACCATGTACACCGTACGCATGGAACTTTTAGAGGTTATTGGGATTACGATGGAGGCGCACTTGGTGATATGGGACAACATTATCTTGACCCCATTCAATATTTGTTGGGCAAAGATGATACATCTCCAGTTTACATTGAAGTAGACGCACCTGTTCAAGATGCTGATGCTGTGGGTACTTTCAGGAGAATAACTTACACCTATGCGGATGGTTGCCAAATTGTATTAGATGGTGAGGGAAAAGATGAAAATGTGGCCTATATCGAAGGACCGAAAGGTAAATTATTCAAAGGATTTAAATCAGATATTCCTGATTTGGATCGAAAATTATCTGAATTCCCTGAGCCACCGATTCAGCAAACAGATTTTGTGGATGCCGTTAAGAATAGAAAAACGTTTGCCTTAAATGAACAAAATGGACATCGCTCATGTACGATAGTCAACCTTGGATTAATTGCCATGCGAGTAAATAGAAATCTGAAATTTGATCCGATAAAGCAAGAATTCATTGATGATGAAGAAGCAAATCGTTACATTAATCAACCTATGCGTGCCCCTTATTCGATGTAATTATGAAAAAGATAAACTTACTATATACTACCATTTTTTGTTTAACCAGCTTTTTTTCAAATGCTCAAACAAAATCCAAAGTAGAGTTAGAACAAATTAGAAAGGATAAAGTTGCTGCCCAATTGGAAATTTTAAATAAATCAAATGATTTAGATTTAAAGCAAAGAGCTTTACAAGCTTTACAATTTGTTGCTCATGAGGAGTCTATCAATATAATAAAGCCTTATTTAAATGATCCACAATTGAATGGAGCTGCCTGTAGAGCATTGCTTGCAATTTATCCCTTTGCAAAGCAAGAAGTGAATGATGTTTTAATGGAGCAATTAGGATCTTACAAGTCAACCAATTGGAATCTTATTCAAACCCTTATTGGGGCTGGAAATGTAAAAGTGGTCTCTATTTTGGAAAAGGCCTATCCTCAAAAAGATTCAAGAACGAATCAATTATTGTTAAATGGATTGGCTCAGTTTGCACAGCCGTCTTCCAAAAATTTATTACAAATGGCTGCTCAAAATGTGAATTATAAATTCGATGAGCAACAAGCTTTGGAGTCTTTTGTTTTGTATTTAAAAAATACCAAATCCGTTTCGGATTTGATTGCTTTATCTAAAATCCCCAACCTAAATTCGGCCACAAAATCGCTACTTGCTAGTAGTATTGTCCGAATTAGCCCTGAGCATGTTCAAGCGTCATGGGAGCAATTTATGGCACTTGACAAAGCTTCAGCGCAATCCATTTTGTCAAAATTGGTACGCACAGCCACTGCAAAAGATTGGTCAGCTTTTATCTCAAAATTTAATTTGCTTTCCATTGCTCAACAAATTGACTTATTGGATGAATTAGAGGAGGCTAAGTCCAAAGATGCTACCGTTTTTTTAACTTCCATTCAATCGAAAAATACCCATGTTAGAACGTCTTTGGCAAAGGCTATCATCAGTATCCAACAGGAGAAATCTTTTGCTAAGGTATGGGAAATGTTAGGAAAAGGAAATCTAGATGGCCTTTCAGTTGGACAATCATTAAAAAATATACATGTAAATGAATTATTGAAATCAAAAGTTCAAATTTTTGATAATTTGTCATTGGAACAACAAAAGGCATTGTTATTGTATGGGGCTTCTAGAAAATGGGATTCTATGATACCTTACATGTGGAAAGCTGTACAGTCCAATGGATCTGCCCGTTTAGCCAGTTTTTTAGCGTTACCAGATTTGGTAAAATCCCAAGATTTTGAATTAATAGCTGGTAAGTTGGGACAAACAGATGTAGAACTTGAAATCAAATCGCTTCAAGCTTGTTTGAATACAATGTTAAAATCCAACCCTGATTTGGCTGGTCAATTGCATGGATTTGCTGTAAAATCAAGTCATCCAGAAAATTATATTAATTTTTTAAACGAACTTGAATCCTTGCAGTTAGTGTATCAAATTGCCAAAAAATCAAAATCTGAGGACGCTATAAAATCTTATGCTCGTATCAATGCCAAGATATTGAATAATACACAACAAATTTTGAATTATAGAAATGCTTTGGCCTTGACAAGCAATCCATTGCTTCGAGAAGATATTTATAAACGATTGTTGAAATGTCCTTCTATTGCAACATTAAAGGTTTTAAAAGATGGAGTTAAGCAAATGGCCAATAAGTCGACATTAGCTGATGGAATGGTGAATATGTTTGTATCAAATCCAGATATTCAAAGTCAAATGACAAAAGAATGGTTACAAGAAGTGATGCCATTTGTCTCCAATGCAGAGTTGAAAGAGCAGTTGACCAAGGAATTTGCTAAAACAGCCGGGAAAACGGGTTTTTATACCATGTTTAATGGTAAGGATTTAACAGGTTGGAAAGGGTTAGTAGATAATCCGGTAAAAAGAAGATTAATGCATCATGATTCGCTTTCGAAAAAACAAATCAAAGCAGATGAGATTATGCGTAAAGGATGGTATGCAAAAGATGGTGAATTACATTTTACCGGACATGGGGATAATTTATGTTCCATGAAAGATTACCAAGATTTTGAAATGTATGTGGATTGGAAGATTGAATCAATGGGTGATGCCGGAATTTACTTAAGAGGATCCCCGCAAGTGCAAATTTGGGATATTGCTAATTTAAAAGTAGGGGCAAATGTTGGATCTGGGGGACTTTATAATAACCAGAAAAATCCAAGCAAACCTCCTAAAGTAGCAGATAATCCCATTGAGGAATGGAATACATTTAAAATCATTATGAGGGGTGAAAGAGTAACGGTTTTCCTAAATGGAGAATTAGTTGTGGATAATGTCATACTTGAAAATTATTGGGACCGTAAAATTCCAATTTTTATTAAAGATGCCATAGAATTGCAAGCTCACGGAAACCATATTGTATATCGCGATATTTACGTAAAAGAATTGGATCCTCAACCAATAGTTGAACTCAGTAAGGAAGAAAAAGAACTTGGGTTTGAATCCTTATTTGATGGTCAAAGTCTTTTTCAATGGACTGGAAATACCATTGACTATGTGCCAGAGAATGGCGATTTGGTTATATATCCAAAAAGAGGAGGCAAGGGAAATATTTATACCAAAAAAGAGTATGATAATTTTCATTTTAAATTTGAATTTAAACTTACTCCTGGAGCGAATAATGGCCTTGGAATACGTGCCCCTTTGGAAGGAGATGCAGCCTATGTGGGTATGGAGTTACAAATACTTGACAATACGGCCAAGGTGTATGAAAATTTACAACCCTATCAATACCATGGTTCGGTTTATGGAATTATCCCGGCTAAGCGTGAGTATCTGAGACCCCTTGGGGAATGGAATTCGGAGGAAGTAATTGCGCAAGGAAATCGAATTCAAGTTATTTTAAATGGGGAAACAATCGTAGATGGCGATATTGCAGAGGCTACTGCAAATGGTACAGCAGATCACAAGGAACACCCTGGATTGTTTAATAAAACGGGACATATTGGATTTTTGGGTCATGGTTCAGAACTTCGATTTAGAAATTTACGCATCAAAGAATTAGGAAGTGGACCATGGAAAAAGCCAAAGAAAAAATAATTTGGATTGATTGTTTACGGGTCATCTCAACATTAGCAGTAATTGTCATTCATACAGCGGCCAATTTGAATCGCCAATTTGGTCATGTAGCACCCCAAGAATGGTGGGCTGCTAATTTTTGGCAAGGATTTTCACGATTTTGTGTTCCTGTATTTTTCATGATTTCAGGTGTGACTGTTTTAGGTCGTGATTTGCCGATCAAGGAACATTTTAAAAAGCCATTTATTCGAATCATTATTCCATTTTTATTTTGGCATTTTATTTACATGTTTTTTAATTGGTATGTGCGTTACAAGGCCATGCCCATGGGTATTTGGGATATACTAAAATTTATAGGGAACCAATTTCAAAATTATTCTTCATATCATTTTTGGTACATATATACCTTAATTGGGATTTATTGTATTTTACCAGTCTTTAATAAGTGGATAAAAAGTGCTTCTAAACTAGATTTGCAAGTTTTTTTAGGAATTTGGTTATTGACCTTTTTGGTCAATAATGAAGGTTTATTTGGAACAACCTTTACCATAAATTTACCTTATAACAGCGGATTTATTGGATATATGGTGTTAGGATATTATTTATATCATTTTGAATATGGAGAAAAGATAATCAAAAAGATTTCACCATTTATCTTCTTGGGAGGTGCTATATGGGTTTTATGGCCAACGTATCTAATCAGTAGCACCAAAGGTAATTTGGATTTACGCTTTTATTCTAATTTTTCTCCAGGGGTTTTAATGGAATCAATTGGTATTTTTTTGATGGCTAAACACTACCAGTGGGAATGGAAATTTGCGGTATTAGAAAAAATTAGAAATTTCGTTAGTACACATAGTTATGGAATCTATTGTGCACATCTTTTAGGCTTGTTTTATTTGGCTAAAATTGGCATCCATTTTCATATATTGCAACCGTTTTTTGGGATTCCTTTAGCAGGAATTATTTGTTTAGTGGTGTGTGGTATTGTAGTTGCGACTTTGAAAAAAATCCCCTTCGGAAAATACATTGCAGGATAATCCGAAGGGAGGTATTTTTATAAAGTTTTCATATCAATGACAAATCGATATTTTACATCGGATTTGATAACACGTTCAAAAGCTTCATTGATATCTTTCATGGCAATCATTTCCACATCGGAAACGATGTGGTTTGCGGCACAATAATCCAACATTTCTTGAGTTTCCTTGATTCCACCAATCATTGAACCAACAATACTTCTTCTTTTTCCAATTAAAGTTCCAGCATTGAAGCGATTGTCTTCTGGTGGTATTCCAACAACTAACATTTTCCCATTTACTTTTAATAGGTTTAGGAATTTGTTCATATCGTGTTTTGCTGCTACCGTATTTAGGATGAAATCGAATGAATTTTCTAGTTCTATCATTTTATTTTCATCTGTAGAAAGAGCAAAATGATGAGCACCAAGGCTTTTTGCATCTGCTTCTTTCGAAGGACTGGTGCTCAGCATGGTTACTTCTGCACCAAATGATGCAGCAAATTTTACGGCCATGTGACCAAGTCCGCCCAATCCAAGAACAGCAATTTTATGTCCTTTACCAACACCTGCAAAGCGAAGTGGAGAATAAGTGGTGATTCCTGCACAAAGCAAGGGTGCAACTTTTTCTAAATCTTTTGTAAATGGAATATGTAATGCATAATGCTCATCAATTACATATTTGTCGGAATATCCACCATAAGTAGGTGTTCCGTCTCGGTAATAACCATTATAAGTGCCCGTCATGCCCTCATCGCAATATTGCTCTAATCCATCTGTGCAGCAAGAACATTTTCTACAAGAATCAACAAATACCCCAACGCCTGCGGTATCTCCAACTTTGAATTTGGTAACATTTGCCCCTACTTCAATTACTTTGCCCACGATTTCATGTCCTGGAACAATTGGGTAAACAGAAGGACCCCATTCTGAACGAGCCATGTGAATATCGGAATGGCAAACTCCGCAGTAGAGGATATCTACCAAGATGTCGTTGGGAAGCAATTCCCTTCTTTTAACTTCTAAGGGTTGAATAGGAGAACTGGCATCAGTTGCGCCAAATGCATGTACTTTCATAGTTTGTTAAAATTAAAAATGTTGTGGCCCCAGCGGGAATCGAACCCACATCTAACGTTTAGGAAACGTCTATTCTATCCGTTGAACTATGGCGCCAAAATAGGGGAGCAAATATACTAAAAGTATTGATTTTATTAAAAGAAACAATTTTGAGAAACATGATGCCAGAATTACATAATTTATTATCTTTAGGTAGAAACCAAATTTAACATATCATGGAATCTATTGAATTTTTCATCAACCAAAGAAAAGTCACTGTTCAAGTGGATCCTAATACACCATTATTATGGGTTTTACGAGAGCATTTGCATCTACAAGGAACTAAATATGGGTGTGGAATTGCACAATGTGGGGCTTGTACCGTATGGATGAACGGAGAGCCTATTCGTTCTTGTGTAATGCCTGTTTCAACGATCTCTGGGGCAAAAATTACCACAATTGAAGGATTAAGTGAAAAAGGGAATCATCCGGTTCAAGTGGCATGGGATGAATTAGATGTTCCACAATGTGGGTATTGTCAGGCGGGGCAAATCATGACAGCTGCAGCCTTATTGAAAAAAAATCCAAAGCCTAACGCCCAACAGGTTACTGTAGGGATGTCTGGTAATATTTGTAGATGTGGAACCTATCACCGCATTAACAAAGCAGTATTGAGAGCTTCAGAAATTATGCAAGATTTAGCCAAAAAGAAAAAATCATGAAAACAAGTAGAAGAAATTTTATTCAGAAAACAGCTTTCTTAGGAACCGTTTTCTCATTGGGATTTGATTGGTTTTCTCTAGAAGCTAAAGGAATCATTTCAAACGAAAGCAATAAACCTGCAGGCCGATGGAATGCCTACATACAGGTTGATTCAACAGGAAAAATCACCTTATTGTCTCCCAATCCGGAGATTGGTCAAGGGATTAAAACGGCTTTTCCTATTGTAGTGGCAGAAGAATTAGACGTAGATTGGAAGGATGTACAAATACTTCAAGCCAATTTAGAAACTAATCAGTTTGATCGGCAATTAACGGGTGGTTCAGGTGCTTTGAAACACTCTTGGGATCGATTGAGAAAAGCTGGAGCGACAGCTCGAATGATGTTTTTGCAGGCAGCTTCTCAAAAATGGCAAGTGGAACTTTCCCAATTAAAAACAAATAAAGGTCAAGTAATTGGGCCCAATGGTTTGAAAGCCACTTACGCAAGTTTGGTTGAATTGGCATCAAATCAAAAAGTACCTACAGAGGTTGTATTCAAAGAAAGGAAAGATTATAAATTAATTGGACAATTTGTAAAAGGTGTAGATAATCCAGGTGTATTGGTTGGAAAACCAATGTATGGCATCGATTATGTGAAGGAGGGAATGGTGATGGCTCAAATCGTCCGACCACCGGCATTTGGTTCTACTTTGAAATCATTTGATGCATCTGAAGTATTAAATATGCCAGGTATTTTAGAGGTGAAATCCTTTAAAAACAAAGTAGCGATAGTGGGTCGTTCTACTTGGGAAATTATGCAAGCAAGAACAAAGTTGGTCTGTGAATACGAAAGTCCTGCTATTCCTGAAAGCAATAAAACACATCAAAAATGGTTTGATGAAGGAAAAACGACAGATAAAGTTCAGATTCTACGCAAAGATGGAGACGTAGTGGAGGCGTTCTCTAAAGCCGTAAAAATTATTGAGGCAAGTTATGAGTGTCCATTTATTCCTCATAATTCAATGGAGCCCATGAATTTTTTTGCGCATGTAACTAAAGATGGAGTTCATTTAGCCGGACCCACGCAAGTTCCACAATCAGCGCAAAAGGCAGTAGCCACCCTTTTGGGAATTTCGGAGGAAAAGATTTCTGTTGAGATCACTAAAATTGGTGGGGCATTTGGTAGGCGATTGAATAATGATTTTGCCTTGGAAGCGGCTGAATTGTCTAGTTTGATTCAAAAGCCAGTAAAAGTATTATGGACGAGAGAGGATGATTTAAGAGGTGGAATATATCGCCCTTCTGCAAGATATTATTTCAAAGCGGGTTTAGATGCTTCTGGCGAAGTAATTGCTTATCATTTAAGGGGAGTTGGATTGAATGCTGGGAATTCGGTTCGTCAGGATAATTTTCCGGTTGGTGCCATAGAAAATGTTTTAATTGAGAATGTTGAACAAAAATCTGCCATAACAACAGGTCCATGGAGAGCTCCAATAACTAATTTTTTAGCCTTTGCGGAACAAGCTTTTTTAGATGAGGTTGCGGAGAAATCGGGTAAAGACCCTGTTGCCATGCGCTTAGCATGGCTTGAAAAAGTATTGAAAAATCCAATTGGAAAGATAAGTTATGAACCCAAGCGATTTATCGAGGTAATTAAAAAAGTAGCTGAAAATGCTGGCTGGAAGAAAAAACCGTCCATTGTGCAAGGATTTTCTGTTTATTTTTCACATAATTCGTATGTAGCACAAATTGCCGAAGCAAAAATGGTGGATAACAAGCCGCGCATTCAAAAGGTATATGCCGTTACAGATTGTGGGGAAGTAATTAATAAAAGTGGAGCAGTAAATCAAATTACTGGTGCGATAGTTGATGGATTTGGTCATGCAATGTTTGGTAAATTAGATTTCCGAGACGGCGAACCTCTTCAGCATAATTTCAATGACTACCGATTAATTAGGAGTAATGAAATTCCTGAAGTAGATGTGTCGTTTATTGATAATGGGATAAGCCCAACCGGACTGGGAGAGCCCGCTTTACCACCAACAGGTGGTGCAATTGCAAATGCAATTTGCCAATTAATAGGCAAAAGAGTCTATAAGCAACCATTTAATTTGGTCTAAAAATAGATATTAAATGATGAAATAGTTTTTTTTTATTTCATCATTTAATATCTTAGGGCTTACTACTGTTTTCTAAATGTTTATACTCGTATCCACTCTAGGTTTTCTAATTGGTTTATTATTAATCCTTTTCAGAGACAAACCGTCAAATGAAAACATTTGGCTTGCTCTTTTCTTTATTTCAAATGCTTTTTTTGCGGTTTTGACACAGGCTTTTTTTGTCAGAGAAAATAGATGGATCCTTGAGACATTTTTTCCTTACTTCGTTACATTTAATACGAGTTCTGCTATATTTCTCTATTTTTACTTTATTTTCAAGCTTAATCCAAGCAGGGAAGTAGGTTTTAAGGATTTGATTCACTTAATTATTCCAATCTTATTATTTTTTAATGCTTCTCCCTTTATTTTTTTAAAAGATTCGATTAGAGAATCTTTGCTAATCCGAATAAATCAAAACCCATTAAAATTTTCAGAACTCCCGACATTGTTTTTTAGTTATGAAATTCAAATGTTAATTAGACCTATTTTATCATTAGTCTATGTTTTTGTTTCGGGATTTTTATTGTGGAAGACCTATAATAAATATCAATTTAGATATATCAGTAAATTTGAGACTAGGTTTTTGATTATTTTATTTATAGCCAGCATCTTTCATTATACAACGTCATTTACAAGTGCAATTGAATTACAAGTGAAAGGAAATCACATTTTAAGTCAGAGTGAATATAGTCAAATTGTAATTTTGCCTCGTGCTTCTTTTGTCCTTATTTTGGTATCCATTTTGTTTTTTCCTCAAATTATTTTTCAAAAATTTTCTCAAAGTACTTTATCTGAAGCACATTTTGAAAAAAAGAATAAACTTGATATAACAAATGTAGCGGTTCCTCAATATGATTTAGAGCATATTAGTTCTGTAGTAAATGATTATTTGAATGACAAGCCTTATTTGAGACCAGGTTTTTCATTGTTTAATTTTTCGGAGGAGACTAAAATTCCTCAGCATCAATTGACCTATTTTTTAAAGGTGAAATATGAGCAAAACTTCAATGATTTCAAGAATCTCTTACGAATTCAACATGCAATTGAGCTAATTGAGTCGGGAGTTGCCAAAAATCATACCCTTGAAACCATATCTCTTACATGTGGTTTTCGTTCGAGGACTAATTTCATTGATTCCTTCAAAAAAGTTACAGGAAAAACGCCTTCAGATTATTTAAAGGCATAATTTACTTGTTGTCCAGTTTTTGGTTTTTAACAAATCAGGACCTGCACTTTTGTACTAAATTTTAAAATTTGTACAAATACTTTGTTCTGAAATAGGAATTATGAACAAATTATCATGAAAAAAATTCAGATTCTTTAGGCTGACTTAAGTTACTTTGCAATCCCAGGTAGAAATGGGGAAGGCTAGAAGTTATAAATCTTAAATGTTTTATTTCACTCTGGTTTCTAAATTATATAGTTCTAAAAATTATACTTATTTAAGATTATGATGATTGACTTCAATTCATTGATTGGCATATTAGTGTCGATCCTTCTACTGGTCAATATTGAAAGAGAAAACAGACATAATGTTTTTTTATGTCTGTTTTTCTTCAGTATCAGTTTATTGTCTATTACCAGAAATTCGACTTTTTATTCTGGTAACTTTTGGATTACCTACTATTTAATACCTTACGGTACATTTATTTTTACAAGTACTCCTATATTTATGTACTTGTATTTTAAGTATGTTATTCAAAAGATTCCTCTTAATGGTTTTTTGAAAAGGGATTATTTTCATTTCATAATTCCAGCCATCTTATTTTTGAACATTACGCCTCATATTTTTATATCCTCGTCGGAGAAATTTGCTGTGGCCAATTTAATTTTAAAAGATCCTTATAATGTATTGGGGATACATACACTCATATTTCCATTTAGTTTCAATTTATTATTACGTCCAATTTTAGGATTGATTTATATTCTCTTATCCTTTAGACTTCTACAAAAAAATGCAGAAGTTTTTCAATCACCAGAGCGCATGGTTGAATTACCTTCTATTAAATGGTTTTACATTATTCTATTTGCAAGTTTAATTAACTATTTAACAACATTTTGGTTAGGAATGGCCTCTAAATTGTATGCCAATAATCCTTTTGAAATTTACAATATTAAGCAGTTGATGATTGTTCCAACTTTAAGTTTGTTAGTAATTGTTGGATCTGTTTTCTTTTTTCCCAAAGTTATTTACGGCCTACTCTACAAAAGAAAGCCAAGTAAGAGGGATTTGTCAAATGAGCGTATGCCTATTGGTGAAAACTCTATTGCTTTGCCTAAAAAGTATACAAATTTTGAATTTGAACCAGTAAACAGTAATACGGTTATTGCTGAAAAGCTTAAAATTTATTTTTCTAGTAAACCCTATTTAAAACCAAGTTTTACGCTTTCTGTTATAACAAAAGAAACCAATATTCCATATCATCAATTGACTAATTATTTTAATAACTATTTAGGAATCAATTTTAATGAGTGGAAGAATAATGCGAGAATTGAATTTGCTTTGGACTTATTAAACAGTGGTCGAGCTAAAAATTTAACCTTGGAATCAATTGGGTATTCTTGTGGATTCTTATCTAGATCAAATTTTGTCAATTCATTCCGTAAAAAAGTTGGCATGACACCATCTGAATATTTGCGATCAATGCCTCGTGATAAAGAATTTGTTTTTGCTTTAGATTTTTAATTACCTACCAATAATATTTACATCTCATAGATTAGTTTTTAAGACAATTTGAATTTTTTATAGGCTCCAGGGATTCCCTGGGGCTTATTTTTTTTAATACCGAATAAGCTTTTGATCCAAGTGATACAAAGATGATTGATGTCAACGTATTCAGATACAAACCTAGTGCTTGGAAGAAATAAACCTATGATTCTAGTGAAAACTTGATTTCGGTTAAGGGAATTGAATAACCAAATAAAAATTTGAGAGAATATTTATGAATGGGAAGAATCATTTGACTTCCAAAGTTTCATGATTCATATCTTCTGGTCTAAATGGTGAATGTAAGTTGTATGACCAGTTTGTGTTATAAAAACTTCAAGGGAAAGTTTATTGGATAAAGATGATATTTTAAAAAAAGATAGTGGTGATTTAAAAAAAGCTTTACTTGGAATTAGTCAAAATAGTATTTAGATCTCAAAATTATAACATCCTCGGATTTAGTTTTTTAACAAATCATGATTTTCATCATCTCTTTTTTTGAATATTTTGTATTAAGCTTTTAGGAAGCAGACTATAATTTTTTATATAAAATATCGTGGTTTTTGATTTTAGTACATTTTGATCATTTGTTGAATTGAATTCGGATTTTGGTTCTAAAAAGGCCTCCTGGTGGCTAATTTCTGCGTTTCAGCTTTAGTACGTTTGTCAAACAAATCGCCAGAGCTCTATTTGCGTCACGTCGGTTTGGAATAAGATTAGTTCTAAAAATCAATTGAAAAACCGATG
>JBEBDG010000041.1:0-12832 GCA_041157165.1 Bacteroidota bacterium | reverse complement strand
GGAAAGAACAAGCCTTCTTATACCCCACACACAGATTGTGGAGATCAGGTAATTGTGATCAATGCGGACAAAGTTCGTTTGACAGGTAAAAAATTAACTGATAAAGTATATACTCGCCATACGGGTTACCCGGGTGGACAGCGTTTTGCTACTCCTAGAGAGGTTTTAGCTAAAAACCCAAGAGGAGTTGTAGAAGCAGCTGTTAAAGGTATGTTACCAAAGAATCGTTTAGGACGTGCTTTGTTCAACAACCTTTATGTATATGCTGGCACAGAACATCCACATGCTGCTCAACAGCCTAAAGAAATTAAATTTTAACGGAAAGATCTTAAGATACCAATGGCAGAATTAACTAACAAAATAGGAAGAAGAAAAACAGCTATCGCTCGTATTTCTTTGACGCCGGGAAAAGGTGAGATCGTTGTAAAC
Source organism: Bacteroidota bacterium (assembly GCA_041157165.1). Taxonomy (GTDB): domain Bacteria; phylum Bacteroidota; class Bacteroidia; order Cytophagales; family Spirosomataceae; genus Sandaracinomonas. The sequence goes on along the minus strand of JBEBDG010000041.1, from coordinate 12,403 downwards.
GGTCGTGCATTCGCTGAATACTTCCCATCTGAAATTCTTCAGATTGTTGTAAACCAACCATTCGCATTAACAAATACCTTAGGTTCTTTCGACGTGAAGGCAAATGTTGACGGTGGTGGTATAAAAGGTCAAGCGGAGGCACTTCGTTTGGCTATTTCTCGCGCTTTACAAACACAAGATTCCGAATTACGTTCTCCTTTGAAAAAAGAAGGATTTCTAACTCGTGACCCTCGTATGGTTGAGCGTAAGAAAGCTGGTCGCAGAAAAGCACGTAAGAGATTCCAATTCTCTAAACGTTAATCGCATACAGAATTTACCCGTGGAAAAGGCTTGTCTGTTGCCGATGCCTTTTCCACCTTTTTATTTTTACTACATAAAACCTTAAAAATGGCACAAGTAAGCTACAAAGACCTGCTAGACGCAGGCGTTCACTTCGGTCACTTGACTCGCAAGTGGGATCCTAAAATGGCTCCATACATCTTCATGGAGAAAAATGGTATCCACATTATTGATTTAAACAAAACTATTTCTTGCCTTGATGAAGCATCAAATGCTATCCGCGCAATCGTTCGTTCAGGACGTAAGGTGATGTTTGTTGCAACCAAAAAACAAGCTCAAGAAGTTGTAACTGCAGAAGCAGAAAAATTAAAAATGCCTTACGTAACCGACCGTTGGTTAGGTGGTATGTTAACAAACTTCGCAACTGTACGTAAATCAATCAAAAAAATGTCTAGCATCGATAAGATGTTGAAAGACGAAACTATCATCAAAACAATCGCAAAGCGTGAGCGTTTGATGATGACACGTGAAGAAGAAAAATTAAAACGTGTTTTAGGTGGTATCGTAGATTTAACTCGCCTTCCAGCAGCATTATTTGTTGTAGATGTAAAGCGCGAACACATTGCTGTAAAAGAAGCTAAGAAATTAGGTATTCCAGTTTTTGCAATGTGTGATACAAACTCAAACCCAGATACAGTTGATTTCCCTATCCCTGCAAATGACGATGCCTTCAAATCAATCTCTATCATCATCAATGCAATCAGCAAGGCAATCGAAGAAGGATTAGCTGAAAGAAAGCAAGACAAGGATGATGCTAAGGTAGCTGAAGAAGAAGCAGAAAAGCGTGCAGTAGATGAGGAAAATCAAGAAGCTGCTAAGGTAGCTGCAAAATACGAAAAAGAAGCAGAAAACGAATAATAAACATTCATACAATGTCAATTACAGCCGCAGACGTTAACAAATTACGCCAAATGACTGGCGCAGGAATGATGGATTGCAAAAAAGCATTAACTGAAGCCAATGGCGACTTTGATGCAGCAATCGACTACCTTCGCAAAGCTGGTCAAAAAGTAGCTGCAAAACGCGCCGATAACGAAACCAATGAAGGGATCGTCTTAGTTGCCTTAAATGCAGATCATTCAAATGGAAAATTAATTGCACTAGCTTGTGAAACAGAACCTGTTTCTAAAGTTGCTGATTTCAATGCATTAGCACAAAATATTTTACAAGCTGCCGTTTCTTCTCATGCTCCATCTATCCACGACTTATTGGCTCAGCCTTTAGCAGATGGTAGATCAGTAGAGGGACATATCATTGAATTAACTGGTAAAATCGGTGAGAAAATCACTTTAGCTGCCTACGAGAATGTAACGGCTGAAAAAGTAGTTTCTTATATCCACTCAAATAATAAAATCGGTGTCTTAGTAGCATTCGATAATGTTCAAGGAGCAGATATTGCAGAAGTTGGTAAAGATATTGCTATGCAAATTACTGCCATGAAACCAGTTGCATTGGATAAAGATGGCGTAGATGCTGAAACAATTCAAAGAGAAATCGAAATTGGAAAAGATCAAGCTCGCCAAGAAGGAAAACCAGAAGCAATGTTAGAAAAAATTGCAGTTGGAAAATTGGAAAAATTCTACAAAGAACAAACTTTGTTAAACCAACAATTTGTAAAAGATTCTTCTATCAATATCCGTCAATTGTTAGAACAAACTCAAAAAGGTTTAGCGATCGCTTCTTTCAAAAGAATTGCATTAGCTTAATTAATTTTTGAAAAAATATTTAAGACCATCCGATTCCGGATGGTCTTTTTTTTGCTTTACAAATTCCTAAAGATTTTCTAACTTGTAATAAAATTAAATTAAGGTTAATCAATGTCGAAAATCGTAGTCCTCGGAGGAGGAGAAAGTGGAGTGGGCGCAGCACTATTGGCACAATCAAAAGGCTATGAAGTATTCTTATCTGATGCCGGAACATTAAAATCTGAATACCAACAAATTTTACAATCAAACCAAATCGACTTTGAAACAGAAAAACACTCTACTGATAAAATCTTAGAAGCAAGTGAAATTATAATTTCACCTGGTATTCCAGAAAAATCGGCTATCGTTCAAGATATTAAATCAGCTAATATCCCCCTTGTTTCTGAGATAGAATTTGCTTCGCGATATACCAAAGCAAAAATTATCGCCATCACAGGATCAAACGGCAAAACAACCACTACCCTCCTAACTTATCATCTTTTAAAAGAAGCAGGCCTAAAAGTCGGATTAGCCGGAAATATAGGCAGAAGCTTTGCCAAACAAGTAATGGAAGATAAAATGGATTATTTCGTGATCGAAATATCCAGTTTCCAATTAGATCGTTGCTTTCAATTCAAACCAGATGTTTCCATCCTGCTGAACATCACCCCCGACCACCTTGATCGCTACGAATATAAATTTGAAAATTACATTCACTCTAAATTTAGAATTTTTCAAAACATCGATTCTAATTCAACATGTATAACCTGGGCAGAAGATGAAGTTGTCAATCAATTCAGAAATAAACTTAATATTGGAAAACAATTAGCTATTAGTTTTACCAATAAAAAGGCAGCTGCCTATATATCAGAAAATGAAATATATTTCCATGAAAATTGGAAGATTAAAAGAGTAGACCTTCCCATCAAAGGACCACACAATGCCATCAATTTATCTGCTGCCGTGTTAGCAGCAGAAGCTATCGGAATTTCCAAAGAAGAAATAAAAAAATCCCTTTCAAGTTTTATCAATGCCGAACATCGATTAGAACCTTGTGGCAATTGGAATGGGATAGAATTTATCAATGATTCAAAAGCAACAAATGTTGATGCTGTATATTATGCCTTAAATAGCTTCAAAAAGGGAATCATATTAATAATTGGTGGGGTTGATAAAGGAAATGACTATACTGTTTTGGACCAATTGGTCAAAGACAAAGTAAAAGGGATCGTGTGTCTAGGAAAAGATAACGAAAAATTATTAAAACACTTTAGCCCCTTTCTTGAACATATTATTTCAACGGAGTCGCTCAAAGAAGCCGTTTCAAAAAGTGCTCTTTGGGCAGAAAAAGGCGATACTATTTTACTTTCACCGGCTTGTGCAAGTTTTGATTTATTCAATAATTACGAAGACCGCGGAAAACAATTTAAACAAACCGTAAAAGATTTTATGAATGAACAGAATTAAATCTTTAAAGCTTGAATTAAAAGGGGATTACCAAATTTGGCTAATTGTACTCGTATTAAATCTTTTTGGCTTATTGGTACAATTTTCCGCCAAAGGGAGAATCGCCATGATGAGTCCTTGGGACCCCATCACATCTTTTTTAAAAACCATTGTAATCTTAGGAATTTCATTTTGGTTAATGGCCTATTTTTCCCGTCAAAATTATATTAAACTAGCTAAATTTAGTGAAATTGCACTCATTGCCTCCTGGGCATTAATTGGGGCAGCTTATCTTTTTGGAACTAGTAAAGGTGGTGCCAGTAGATGGTTAGAAATTGGACCTATCTCCTTTATGCCTTCAGATATGGCCAAATTATGCCTTACAGCAAGTCTAGCAAAAGATTTTTCCACCAAACAATCCGATTCCAATTTATACACTCCACCCGTTTTGCTTTATATATTTTTTAAAATTGGCGTGACTTGCTTCCTAATCATGATGTCAAATTTTTCAACATCAGCTCTAATTTTTTCTTCAAGTATCGTATTGATGTTATTTGGTAGAGTACCCATCAAACACATTGGAACCATGATTGGAATTTTTGTGGGTGGTGCAGTTCTTGTTGTTATGTTGGGAATTGGACAAAGAGCTCAAACTATCAAATCTAGAATTGAAAATTTCCTTGCCAGAAGAGAACAAAAAGAGGTCAATATTGACAAAAAAATGGGGGAAGATTACCAAATCACTCGAAGTTTATACGCTATTGCAACAGGGGGTATCTCTCCGAAAGGTCCTGGTAAAAGTCAACAAAAATATTTTTTATCCCAGGCCGAATCAGATTTTATCTATGCAATCATAATTGAGGAGTATGGTTTAATTGCTGCAATTGGTATTCCATTACTCTTTCTGTATTTTTTATATCGTGGAGCACGAGCGGTCCACGAAGCAATGGTTCCTTTTGGTGGATTATTGTCGGCCGGACTCACCTCTTCCATTGTGTTCCAAGCTTTTATCAATATGTTCGTTTCGGTGGATGCAGGACCAGTGACAGGTCAACCAATGCCAATGATTTCGGCAGGTGGAACTTCCTTGATTTTCACAGCTATTTCAATTGGCCTCATATTAGCTGTGAGTGAAGATAAAAAAAGAAACATAAGACCCTCAACAATATAAGCGTGAGTATCAAAAAAGTAATTATTTCAGGTGGCGGAACAGGTGGACATATTTATCCGGCAATTGCCATTGCGAATGCGCTTCAAGAAGAAGACCCCAATATAGAAATTCTATTTGTTGGTGCAGAAGGTAAAATGGAAATGGAAAAGGTTCCAAAAGCAGGCTATTCCATTATCGGGCTACCAATTGTTGGTATTAATCGACAACACCTTTTCAAAAATATTTTATTCCCGTTTAAATTGATCAATAGTTTTGCCAAAGCCATAAAAATAGTAAACGATTTTAAGCCCGATTTGGCAATAGGAGTAGGTGGTTATGCCTCAGGACCTTTATTAATTGCTGCTAGCTTAAAAAATATTCCATTTTTTATCCAAGAACAAAATTCTTTCGCAGGAATAACAAATAAATTTTTGGCAAAAAAGGCAAGAAAAATATTTGTCGCATACCCAAACATGGATCGATTTTTTCCTAAGGAAAAAATCGAACTTCTGGGAAATCCTGTTCGAAAGGATCTAATTGATTGTTCACACAAAAAAGAAGAAGCGATTAAACACTTTCAATTGGAACCTAATAAACCATGTATATTAGTAATTGGCGGAAGTCAGGGCGCTAGAAGCATTAACCAAGCCATCGCCCAAAGTTTTCATAAATTGGCAGCATCTGGCGTTCAATTGATTTGGCAAACGGGCGTTCATTTTGAAAAAGAAGCAAAAGAATTGGCTAATCAATTTCCAGATTTTATCTCTTTTGTATCGGCGTTTATTTATGAAATGGACCTAGCCTATGCAGCTGCAGATTTAGTTTGTTCACGTGCAGGTGCTCTGTCGGTTTCTGAAATATGTCTTGCGGGTAAACCAAGTATTCTAGTTCCTTTCCCTGCTGCTGCAGAGGACCACCAAACTGAGAATGCTAAAAGTTTAGTTCAACAACATGCAGCAATTTTAATTAACGATTCCGAGGCAAATATTACTTTAGTCGATGAGGCACTCAAATTAATTCATCAGCAAGATCAATTGAAACAATTAGGCATTGCAGCCAAACACATTGGAAAACCCAATGCCGCTAAAGAAATTGCCCAACAAATCATCCAATTAACCAATTAAGATGAACCCAAGTATCGAACTACAGCAAGTAAAATTTGTTTATTTTCTAGGCATTGGAGGCATAGGAATGTCGGCAATAGCAAGATGGTTTATCCAAAATAGAATACCTGTTGCTGGCTATGATAAAACCGAAAGCCCACTTACAAAAACACTTGCCGAAGAGGGAATGAACATTCATTACGAAGATGATGTCCGATTAATACCTCAAGAAATTTTAGAAAATAGAGAGCATTGTCTTTTTATTTTTACCCCTGCCATTCCAAAAGACCATTTAGAAAAAAATTTCCTTTTAGACCAAGGAATTACCTTGTATAAAAGATCGCAAATTTTAGGTTGGATTACGCAACAAATTCCAACATTGGCAGTAGCAGGAACTCACGGAAAAACAACTACCTCTTCGTTACTTGCTCATTTACTAAAACATGCTGGTAAAAATGTAACTGCCTTTTTGGGTGGAATTACACAAAATTATGGGACAAATTTCATCGCAAATAAAGGAGCTGAAAACATCATTTGTGTAGTTGAGGCCGACGAATATGATCGCTCATTTCTAACCTTATACCCTTATGCCGCAGTTATAACTTCCACAGATGCAGATCACCTAGATATTTATGGTAGCGACGAACAGGTAAAAGAATCCTTTCAATTATTTGTCAATCAAATTCAAAAAGACGGTTATTTTATACAAAAAAATGGCCTTGGATTAAAATTTGACCATCATTCAGATACCTTCGGAATTGACCACGGTAATTTCCAAGCCACCAATATTCGGATTCAAAACCATCGGATGGTATTTGATTTAAAATGCCCAGGAGGATTCATTACAGATATTCCAATGCGAATACCCGGATTTCATAATATTGAAAATGCACTTGCCGCGGCTGCATTAGCCTTACAAGTGGGTTTGAGTTTAGAGGAAATTAAATTAGGTATTGCTAGTTTCAAAGGTGTAAAAAGAAGATTTGAATACCATTTAGAAACGGAGGATCATGTATTTATAGATGATTATGCACATCACCCAACTGAAATAAGCGCCTGCTTACAATCTGTCAAAGCTCTTTACCCAAATGAAAAACTAACGGCTATTTTTCAGCCACATTTATTTAGTAGAACCAAAGATTTTCTGGATGATTTTGCAAAAAGTTTGTCCATCGCAGATGAAATATATTTATTAGATATTTACCCAGCTCGAGAATTACCAATTCCCGGAATTAATTCTGAACTTTTATTAAGTAAAATCGAGCAAACAAATAAAAAAGTCATATCAAAAAAAGAATTCATTGCTGAAATGAAAACGAAAAAACCAAAGCTTTTAGTTACCATGGGGGCAGGCGATATCGATTTGATTTTAGAAGATTTAAAAAATGCCATAAATTCCTAGTAAATTTGTGATATGCAAAGCCTTAGAATTCGTTTCTTGAAAAGAGTCATTTCAATGATCCTTTTGATCAGTATCTGGGTGACGGCCATTGTATTTGCAGAAATTTCATACAATGATGTGACTTGTAGTGGAATCAAAATAAAACTTGAGTCAGAAAATGAAAAGTCATTATTAAGCAAAAAAGATATTGATAAGGTAATTACAGAAGAGGGAACGAGCTACTTTCTTGATAAACCATTAGACGAAATATCTTTAAGTAAAATGGAAAGTCGGGTACGAAAAATCCCACTCGTTAAAAGCTGTGAAGCTCATGTCGACTTTAGTGGAAAAATTGTAGTTTCTGTCCAAGAATATAGCCCAGTTGCTCGAATTCTTTACAATACCATAGGCACAAATACACAGCCAGACCAGTATGTAACCAATAATGGAGAATTCATTGGTACGAGTTCCTTATTTACGCCAAGGGTGTTAGTCGTATCTGGACCCTATTTTTCAACGTTTAGAAAAAACTTGAAAGATGAAAAATCTAAAAATTTATTGCCACTATTTAAGTTTATTAACAATGATGAATTTTGGAAGGCTCAAATCGGACAAATTGAAGTTGCCAAAGATGGTGGAATCATTTTGATTCCAACCATTGGAAATGCAAAAGTAGATTTTGGTCTACCAATTAATATCGAAAATAAGTTTAAAAAACTATCCGTATTCTACAAACAAATTATTCCAAACAAAGGCTGGAACAAATACCAATGGGTTCGAGTAAAATATAAGAATCAGCTTATTTGTGAATAAATAGTAAATTCAGTATTTTTAAAGTTTAGATGATAACGCAAATTTTTGTGTGCTAAATTAAACAATTGCATTATGCGAAATGAATTTGTAATCGGTGTTGACCTTGGAAGTTCCTTTGTTAGAGCAGCCTTGGGAAAACAAAACACTGAAGGTAATATTGAAATTTTATCCATAGCTAAAGTACCAACTCTAGGACATGTTTCCAATGGAGAAATCATCAATATCAATAAAACGGCTCAGGCAGTTACTGATGTGTTAAAATCCACAACTTCAGGAATAACTGGTAAATTACAGGATTTAAGTTATGTTTCTAATATAACCGGTGCCCATATAAAAGTTCATCCGTTTACAATTCAGCATGTAAGAGAAAATCCAAGAAATCCAGTTTCCGAAAAAGAAATATATGATATTACGCAAAAGGCTAAAAAATCAATTTATGAAAATAACCATTGCGTATTACACACACTAACTCTTGGTTTTAAAGTTGATCAATCAAAAGAGACATTAGACCCCATTGGAATGGTCGGAACCATTCTTTATGGTGATTTTCTTTTTGTGACTGCAGATGAAGAAAAATTAGACACCTTAAAACAAACCATTAAAAGTTCTGAATTGGCTTCCATCGCTGAAGGAATCACATTTTTTAGCCAATTAGCAACAGGCATCGCTGTACTTTCTGAAGAAGAAAAAAATGCAGGCGTTGCAATCGTAGATTTAGGAAGTGGAACAACAGAGATTAGTGTTTATCAAAACAATCGCTTACGCCACTCAAAAGTCCTTCCGTGGGGTGGTGACTTAATTACAGAAGATATTGCTACTGGTTTAAATATTTCAATTGAGCATGCGGAAGCACTCAAGACAAAATATGGGTCATCGCTCAGCAAAGAAATTGATGTTAAAGAAATTGTTTTAATCCCAGGAATTGCTGGAAGAAAACCAACGCCAATTTCTGCAAAAAATTTAGCGATCATTATTGAGGAACGTGTTCGGGAACTTTCTGCCGCTATTTGGGTTGAAATTGGAAAAATTGCTGAACCTGAGTCACTTAAAGCAGGACTTGTACTCGTTGGAGGAGGAGCACAGCTACCCGATATTGCTGAAAGCATTCAAAAAATAACTGGGATAGAGACCCGAATTGGAGAACCCAACGAAAGAGCCATTTCAATTGCATTAGAAGAGGAGGTAAATTCTCCTGAATATGCCTCTGCTGTTGGATTAGTGAAGATATTTTTCCAACAAATTGAAATACCAAATGAACTTGAAATGGAAGAGGTATCCAATTCAGAAAGTGGACCAACTACACCAAGTTCTTCTAATGAACCATCTAAACCAAAAGAACCTAAAGTTAATTTTAAAAAATTCTTAGACCGAGTTGTTGAAGTTGTGATGGGAAATGATGAAGATGTTTCCAAAGAATGGTAATAGAAAAAGGGCTTATAAATGAAGCCCTTTTTCTATTAATAAAATTAATATATGAATAACCTTGATATGGATTTCTTGAATACGATCGGCATATCCTTGATGATCCACTCGAATTTCTGTAAAATTTGAAAATTCTCCCAATTTACCTCCATCTTTTCCTGTTAACAATACCACTTCCATTTCTTTTTCCTGCGCTATCTTAACGGCTTGAATAATATTATTGGAATTACCACTTGTAGAAATCCCCAACAATACATCTCCTTTATTACCCAGACCTTCAATAAATCGAGAAAAAACAAAATCATATCCAAAATCATTACTCACACAGGAAATATGGGAAGGGTCTGATATGGCAATGGCCGCTAAAGCTTTTCTATTTTCGCGATATCTACCGGAAAGCTCCTCAGCAAAATGCATGGCATCACAATGACTTCCACCATTTCCACATGAAATGATTTTATTTCCCTTTGCTAAAGCCTCCACCATTACATCGGCAGCTTTTTGAATTTGTTGCAAATTTTCCTCTTTCGCTAAAAATATTGCTAATACCTTTTGCGCTTCTTGTAATGATTCTAAAATTTCTGTTGAATAACTCATGATACAAAGTTAAAGGATTAAATTAAAAATCCCCTCCTGCACCACCACCACCAAAACTTCCACCCCCAAATCCTCCGAATCCTCCGCCTCCAGAACCCCAACCACCGTTTCCTGAATCCCAATTTCTACCACCTCCTAAAAAGATTGGTGGAAAAAACATGCCACCTCCTCCTCTCGAATTATTTCCACCACCCCGATTATTCCGATTAATTATTTTACCAATAATAGAAATAATAAAAAAGACAATTACAAATATGAAAACAAATGGAATTCCATCTCCATCAGCAGGATCTGAATCATTGACAAATGCACCACTTGCTCTTGCCATCATTTCATCTGTGGCAGCATTCAATCCTCCATAATAATCTCCAACCTTCAAAGAAGGTTTTAATAATCGATTAATTATTCGTTTGCAAATAGCATCAGGCAGGCGGTCCTCGATTCCCCTACCTGTCAAAATTCGAATCTTACGGTCGGTAGAGGCTATAAAAATTAAAACTCCATTATTTTTACCTTTTTGACCAATCCCCCAACTTTTAGCAATCTCCATGGCATAATCATAAGGATCACGACCATTGGTGGTTTCTTGTATAACGATGGCAATTTGAGTTGAGGTGGAATCATTGTATGCCTCTAACTTTCTCTCCAATTGTTGTAATTGGTCAGCCTGCAAAACACCCGATTGATCGGTCACTAATTGTTTTGCAACAGGTAAATTGTCATTTGCAAAAACAAAAAGAGTAGAAAAACTTACAAGAAAGAAAACAATTAGTCTTTTACACATTCCATTAATTACCATAGGAAATTTCATCCGTAAGTTCATTTACATCATCTTTATGAAAAGGAAAATAAATAGCAAGTGCTTCTCCTGCACGATTAATCCCTAATTCAAGAGCTAGTTCAAGTTGATTAGAAGCTAATAATGGTCGCATTTCATCGCGAATAGTCTCCCAAAATTCATGGGGAACTTTAGCATCAATCGCCTTATCTCCTATGATTGCAAATTTTCGGTCTTTAATTGCTAAATAAAATAAGACACCATTCTGCAAATCCGTTTTGTCCATTCCCAAATAATGGAAAAGCACCTCTGCTCTTCCCACAGGGTGCCCTTCACAATGACTTTCTAAATGAACTCGTATTTCTCCAGACGTTTTACGTTCGGCCAATTGAATAGCCTCCAAAATAATACGTTCTTGAGATGCAGACAAATGCTTCATTATTTTGAATCAAAATTCACCTCCGGTGCTTTTTCAGCTCCGGCATCAGCTTGGAAAAAACCTTTCTCCGTAAATCCAGAGAAACTTGCAATTAAGCTATTCGGAAATGTTACAATTAATTTATTGTAATTCTTAACAGACTCATTGAAATTATCTCTTTCTTCTTTGATACGATTTTCAGTTCCCTCTAATTGCGCCTGCAATTCAGAAAAGCTTTCTGTTGCTTTCAATTGAGGATAATTTTCTGCTACCACCATCAGACGCGATAAGGCACCACTTAATCCGGATTGTGCAGCTTGGTACTTTTGTACATTTTCTGGACTTAAATCTTTAGCATCTAATTTCATTTGAGTCGCACTTGCTCTCGCCTCAATAACTGCAGTCAAGGTAGATTTTTCAAAATTAGCTACACCTTGAACCGTTTTCACTAAATTCGGAATTAAATCAGCACGTCTTTGATAGGCACTTTGTACATTTGCCCAAGATTGTTTAACGTCTTGGTCACTCGTTGCCATACCGTTACGGGAACTTACTCCCCAAAAAATCAAAAGCGCAATTACGCCTAAAATAATCCATCCTGTTCTTTTCATGGTTTGTTGTTTTAAAATACAAATGTACCTTTTTCAATGTTTCAAAGTTTACATTTTACATAAAAATCATTTTTTAGGGATAAAGGTTCAAAATTTAATTACGAATTATAAATTATGCGTTTTTTGTTACAAGTTATGAGTAATAGATCTTCCACATTATTTGAGCCTTGGAGTTTTCTCGCTCCGCTCGACCTCAGGCTCCGCCCTTCGGCAAGTCCATAGGCCAAACCTTCAACTATCAACTTTCCACTTATCCCTCTTCCCTTTTCCCTCATCCCTCTTCCCTCTTCCCATTTCCCTCTTCCCTCTTCCCTAATCCCTCTTCCCTACTACAATCCTATCCTTACCCCTGAAATCAACCAATATTTCTACTTCCTTAAATCCCATTTCAATCAGTAATGTTTTTATAGCCGAACCAAATGCTTGATTAATTTCAAAAAACAAAGAACCTCCCTCATTCAATCTTTGACGAGCCATTTGGGCTATGCAATGATAAAATTTTAAAGGATCTTCATCTGGAACAAAAAGCGCTAAAGAGGGTTCATAATCCAACACATGAGGTTGCATCTCTGTTTTCTCTTTTTCTAGCACATAGGGAGGATTAGAAACAATTAGATCCCATTTTTCCTGTCGATGATGCCAATCAAAAACATCTTGTTT
>JBEBDG010000040.1:0-12889 GCA_041157165.1 Bacteroidota bacterium | reverse complement strand
ATATTGCTGAATCAGAAATTCCATCCTCATTTTATTGATATAATCTTTTACTGAAATCCCATGAATTTGCTTAATGGCAAATGATATAACTCTTTGCGGTATTTTTATTTCCATTGCTAATTTTTCCACCGTGAAATCCATATGAGTATATCCTTGATTTGATTTCAAATAATCCTCAATTTGAAAATTAATTTTATGGTATTCTGATACAAAATCTTTACTCTCCTCGGCATCATTAAGAAATTTTTCTTGTTGCTCAATGGAATAATTCTGAACAAAATTTCTAAAAAAATACACATCCAAAAGCGATGGATTACATAGCAAGAAAAGAATACAAAAAATAGAATCGCCTACAACAAGTAATTCTAATCCACTATAGTTGATTCTTGGAGTATAGGAGAAAACAAATGTATTTAGGGTATACGAAATGGTTATAAATCGGAATGCGATAATGCCCAATAACCAGTAGGTAACCAAAGGATGTTTTGTCCTGCTAACAAAAAATTGATTAGACCAAAATTTACCAACATCTCTTACCAATAAAAAACCTGAGATAATATAAATTGCTATTTTAAAATAAATATGATACAAGGGATTAAACCAAACGAATTGGGGAGACCTGTAAAAATAATCATGTCGCTCGAATGCGATTTTTAATTCCTGGAGTTTCACTTCATTTGAACTTAGAAAAAAAGGTAAACTTTCGAGGATTGATAAAATAAAAGGTAAAAAAAGCAAGAGAAAAAAATAGTTAAATTTCTCTGAAGGCCTTAATAAATAATAATGAAATAAAAAGGTAAAAGTAGGAAACAAATAAACCATTGGCTTTATATAACCTACCAAAAATGGGTAATCCCAAAGGTCTACTGGATTTACATAAAGAGCAATCACTAAAAATATACAAATACAGATTAATTGAACTCCTAGAATTTTCAAAGCCACTAATCCATCATTTTGAATTAAATATTTTAACCCAAAAACAAGGCTAAAAAAAATTACAATTGAGTTAATATAATCGTATAAAAATGAAATCATAATTCTGTTGATGATGAATTAATTTCTAAAAATTGATGAGGTGTTTTGTTATGTAACCGTTGAACGACCTTGTATAAAGCTTGGCGACTGCCAAATCCACAGGTTTCAGCTAGTTTTTCTATGGTAAAACCAGATTGATCTTTTTCTTCTTTTACAATTTTTTTAAGATAGTTTAACCTCAAATTCCCAACATAATCCGGGAAACTCATTTCGTAATAATCATGTATCAATTTTGAGATTGACCTCTGATTTAGTTTAACCTGGATTGCCAATTTCTTAATAGTAAAATCTTCTTCTAAATAAGGTGCATTCACCTCCATGTAGGTTTGTAATTTTTCTAAATTTTGGAATTGAATGGATTTTAAGGCGCTAGGATTGGGGTCAAATTTGATTTTTTCATCTGCTAGCATCTCAAAGATTGCACCATTCAATAGTTTTGGATATAGAATAAAAAAGCCAAAATGAAACAACACATCCAATAAAAGAAAATAATCAGTAGGTGAAAATTCAAAGGTTTGCTTTTTAAGAATGCCAAGACCATATAATAAAATAACGATCATTGATAACACTTTAAAAAAGATGTCTGCACCTACCCAACGTATTAAAATTCGGTTGTTTTTATAAAAGATAGATTTACTAAATTTGGCATATTGGTACCAAATTCTAAATCCCAAAGAATAATATATTAGGTGTGAACATAACTTAACATAAAAATGCACTTTAATTGGAATTATTCCTGCAATTGTCTCATAGTGGTATCCAAAATTTGGTGTTGATTTTGCAATTTGCAAATCTTTGTATTTCAATTCTACTGGACCAAATAAAAAAGGCACCAATTCAATAAAATGAATCAAAGCAGGTAAAAAATGTAAATAATCAATCGGACTAAATTTTCTTAATGGCTGAAGAGCATAACGAAAAAATAAAAATCCCAATGGAGGGATAATATAAAATATAATAGATTGAACTTTATAAAAATGAATTGAAATGGCGGCATTTACTTCCTCCAAAAAATAAGCAGAAATAATTCTTATTGAAAAAATAACAAAAAATATTCCTAAGATTTTTTTAGGTAATGAGGATTTACTAATAATCAATTTTAAACCCACTATCATTAGGAAAGTAGGTAAAATGAAAAAATAAATATTTTTTAACATCGATAAAATCATCATCCATTATTTTACGTCAAAATATTTATTAGGGGTTGTGTTGTGTAGCCTTTGAACCACTTTATAGAGCGCTTGCCTACTCCCAAAACCAGATTTTTCTGCTAACTTTTCAATAGTCAAATTAGATACACCTTCTTTTTCTTTTAAAATTTTCTTTAAATAATTGAGACGATAGTTTCCTACAAAATCTGGAAAGCTCATTTGAAAATTTTCATGAATCAATTTAGATAAATTTCTTTCCGTGATATTCAATTGGCTTGCTAATATTTTTATAGAAAAATTTTCATCTAAAAAAGGTGCATCAACTTCCATGATGACTTGCATTTGCTGAATGAATCGATTGTCTTTGCTTTTCTTAGTTCCTGCTGATGAAGCCATTGTATCATCACCTCTACCTTTTAAATGGTTGAAATTATCAAATGATATGGTTTCAAAAACAACACCATTTAGAAGCTTTGGATAAAAAACAAAAAAAACAAAATTGACCAACACATCCATGAACATTAATAAATCATTGGGTGAAAAAGTAGATGTATGATGAATATTGAATTTCCCTCTTGCTTGTAGTGTAATAAAAACCACAGAAATTATTTTAAAGAGTAAATCAATTCCAATCCAATTGATCAAAATTGAATTATTTTTAAAAAAGAAAGACTGCTTTTTCTTTGCATACCTGAACCAAAGTAAAACAGAACAAATAAGATATATCAAATAGAGTATCCCTTTAATTGTAATATGCACTCTAATCGGAATAATCCCTGAAATAGAAGGGTAATTTACTAATGACCCTGCTACTCTCGCTAATTCAAGATCTTTGAATTTATTTGCTGTTGGACCAAACCAAAAAGGTAATAACTCGATCACATGTAAAAGAAAGGGTAAAAAGTGTAATACATCATACCACTTAAATTTCCTAAAGGGCTTGAGCGCATATAAACAAAACAAAAAACTCAAAGGACCGAAAAGGTAATGTATGGGGGATTGTATATTATGAAAATGAATATAAAAAGATACATTTTGTTCAGCCAGAAAATAGGCAGAAATATTTCTAATAAAGAAACTGATAAAATACAAACCCAACACTCTTTGTGCCTGCGAACGATTGCCTAACATCAAACGTAAGCCATACACAAGAAAAAATGTAGGTAAAATAAAAAAATAGATATATTTTAAAATAATATCAATCATCGGTTTGAAAAATTATCAAAATATTCCTTTGGTGTAGTGTTTTTTAGTTTTTTGAATGCAATGTAAAATCCCTGGCGTGTACCAAATCCTGCCTTTTCTCCAATATAGTCTAATGAATATTTATGAAATTCATAATTTTTGATGAAGTTATCTTCAATATATTGAATTCTTCTATTATTTATGTAGTCTCTAAATGAAATTCCATATTTAAATCGAATTGCTGCACCTATTAAACGAGGATTTTGCTTCAATAAACTACCCAAAAGATCAGCAGATAATTTTGAATTTAGGTAAATATGGTTTTCTTCAAAATATTGATCAACTGTTTTTACAAGGTCAATTAACTTTTGTTCCATTTCATTTAAATCCTTTTCATTAAAACGGGAATTATTTGAATGATGAAGTATTTTCAAATCAAAGTTTTGTTTCTTTTTCCAAATGAAAAACTTTCGAATTAAAAACATAGATAGAATTATTATTGTAATGATAGAAAAGGTTATTAGCATAAGTTTAAGAGTAGATAGTAGTTTTATTATTCGAAATAAACTTTTTTGTGAAAAATAATGTGTCAAAAAAAATACCTAAACCAATTTTTTGACAAAAAAAAATTTACACATCACTTTTGGCATGTAATTTTTTTGACATCCGTACTAAAATAAAATAAATATACCTCAATTTGAATTATAAGCTATTGTAAAAAAAATGAATTTCAGATTATGATAGTTCTTTAAAAAAAATAAAATTATATTTGAAATAAACATAATTATAAAAAGAAATACCTATGAAAACCTATTTGGCAAGCATCCTTTTTGCTTTTTTATTGACCCCCATTTTTGCAAAAGATAAATTAAGCAAACAAGGCTTACAAGAAGCAGAATTGAATCGATTTAAAGTTATGGTAGCTGCAGATAAGCAAGGTTTAGAAAAGTCAATCCATAAGGATCTTTATTATTGTCATTCTTCTGCAACTATCGATAATAAGGAAAGTTATATAGAGTCAATTGTTTCGAAAAAAACCATCTATCATAAAATAGATATTGAAGAAACCAATGCTAGATTGTATGGAAATATTGGAATCAATACGGGCATTCTAAATGTAATAAATCTTAAGGATGGGGTAGAACAACCGGTAAACCGAATTCGTTACACAGGTGTTTACTTATTCGAAGATGGAAGATGGCAATTGGTTAGCTGGCAAACAACCAAAAGTCCAAAATAAGTGGAAAGTGGAAAGTGGAGAGTTAAAAGTTGAATTAAAGATATTTGATTCATTAAAATAACTTTCAACTCTCCACTATTAACTTTCAAGTAATTTCATCAGTTTCTCCAAATTTCTCCCTTCACAACCCTTCGTGATATACTTTGGCAAACCAAATTGGGAAATATCTGTAAATTCCCAAGGATGAAAATAAAGCATAAGAGTCCCATTTGTGCGAAAAGTCCATTTGGCAATCATTTGATAAAACCAGAAAGGGTAATTTTTAAATGCTAACCAAAAAAGTGGTAAACGGAAAAGAGGTGAGACTGAGGCGGGAATTCTTTTCAAGCCATTTTCAAAATATTCAGTCCGAGGAAGATGAAAATTATTATATCTACCCGGAATCCAAGTAGGATGAATAGAGCTATCATAGCTATAACCTGCCTTTATAATTTCTTCAATAGGTACATCCATCATACGGGGCATGCGTAAGCCACTTACCGGCTTGCCGGTAATTTCTTCTAAACGTAAGCGAGAACTGAGCAAATCCCTTGTCTCAAAATGTGAATGAAAATAGGTATGAGAGGCAATTTCATGTTTGTCTGATAGTCGCTTAATTTCATCTGGAAAATGATCGGCAAAATTTGCGGTGGTAAATAGTATACAACGTAGGCCAGGAAAATTTAAAATTGGTTCAATTGCCTCTAATCCTTTCATGCCGATTTCCATTTGAACATCTGGATCAATTGATATACCATATTCCAAGGGCAAATCAAATTCTTCGACATCAAAACTAATACAAATTTTAGGATTCAAATAGTTCATTTGTTTTAAAGGAATTACATATCAACTGCTTGCTTATAACAATCCACGCTATCAGAATGGGGAATGCTTTTAAAGCATACTTTACAAAAAATTCTTTACGTATAAAAGGTGGAAAAATATCCGTGGGCGACAAGACAGTGAATATAAAAGCAAAGATAAATAACCAAAGATGTGGCCTTTGCAAGAAAGTATCTTTTTGCCAAATAACAAATCCACATATGGCAATGATATAAGTAGATGATTCTGAAGAGGACGAAAAAATTACTAAGCCCATCATTACTTGGGCGAAATACTTCAATTGAAAATCAAGATTAGAATGTAATTTGAACCTCAATAATGGTAATAAACTGAAGATTGCTGCCGGAATTAAAAAATACAAGGTTGACAAATCAGGTATACCAAAAATTCTTTTAATAAGTCCCATTGCAGAAATATCTTGCATTCCTACACCTGAAAAAGAGTTTTGATTTAATTCATTTTTATGGACAATTGCCTGATACCAATGAAAATAAGATTGATAAACAAAAATAGGAGAGGATAGTAGGATAGGAAGGATGAGTCCTAGCATACACCATCCAAGAGAATAGATAATGAATTTTCGAGGGGATGAAGAAAAAAATACAAAAATAAGTCCAACGATGCCATATATTTTTGTCAAAATTAGCAGCATGACAATCAAAGAGCTGGCCCAATCATTTTGTTGTTTTACCAATGCATAGGCCCATAGAAGCCCCCCTGCCAAAAGGATATTAAACTGTAAATTATGGACCGAGGTTAAGGCTTCAATCCAAACAAAAAGAAACAATAAAGTTGGGGGATTTTGCTTGAAGAAATAGGATAATCCTTTTGAAAGTACCCACATGCCAAATATTATCCAGCAAATCATTCCTAGCCAATCGGGCAGTAAGGCAAATGGAGCAATTAAAATTGCAAAAATTGGACCGTAGAGGTTTTGGTCAAAATGATCTGCAGGATAAAAAAGGTATAAATTTTTTTGGTGCAAAGAATGCCAAAATACATTTTTATATACTAAATAGTTGTTATAGGCTGAGCCCCCTCGTAACCACTTGGTGATTACAATTACGACAGGGACAAGGTACCACAACAAATTTTGAATTTTCCTGTTCAAGAATAAATTTTTACGAAATTTACAAAATCTTATTTAATTGAAATTTTTCCAAGCTATTTAAATGCTTATTTTAACTACGGAATATTTCTGCATCCTTAAAATGTAAACAATTATATTTACATTTAAGACTAAACTACATAACATGACTCACGAGATAAGCACCTGTCTATGGTTTAACAATAATGCAAAAGAAGCTGCAGCATTTTACCAAAGCATTTTCCCTGATTACGAGCCAATTTCAGAAAATCCGATGGCCATCAATTATCGATTAATGGGCAGAAGATTCATGAATTTGAATGGTGGGCCGGGCTTTCCAATCAATCCTTCCATTTCATTTTTTGTAAACATAGAGGATGAACAGGAGATTGAGAATATTTGGAATAGATTAGTAGAGGGTGGGACAATCATGATGGGATTAAATACCTACCCTTGGAGTCAAAAATATGGATGGTGCTCTGATAAATATGGAGTAAGTTGGCAATTAATGAAAGGGCATGAACCCAAAGGGACCATTGTACCTAGTTTAATGTTTTGTCAACAAAATGCTGGGAAAGCTGAAGAAGCAATGGATTTTTATTCTTCCCTTTTCCCAAATTCAAAGAGCATCGCTAAATCGACATATGAAAAAGGAGAACATGATGTAGAAGGTTACCTTAAATATTCCCAAACAAATTTAAATAATAGCCCTTTTTGTGCGATGGATAGCTCCATGCCACATATGTTTACTTTTAATGAGGGGGTATCTTTTGTAATCGTTTTGGATACCCAAAAAGAAATTGATTATTATTGGGAGTATTTAATTTCCGGTGGAAAAGAAGGCAAATGTGGATGGCTAAAAGATAAATATGGTCTCTCTTGGCAAATTGTTCCATCTATCCTTGGCTCTCTCATGAATAATCCTGAAACAGCCCCCCAAACTGTTTATCGGTTTTTACAAATGACGAAAATAGAAATAGAGAAACTATAACTTCAACTGTAAGAAAACTCCGGTATTTGTTTTTTGCAGTTTAGCTGGGCCATAATAATCCACATTGGTTCCTAAACCGAAGGTATATTTACCACTACTAAGTCCAGCCCTTAGGCTAAACGCGCTCTTTGCATGTATCCTAGCATCTAAATTTTGAACATACAAACCTTGGATACGTGTATATAGCCTTAGTTTTTCTGTCAATTTGGGTTTAATTTCAGCCAATGCAACTGTTTCAAGTCCTGCATTTGGCATCAAGTTGTAGGTAGGAAATACAACAACTAAATAATCAGGACTTGCTTTAAAAAATTGCAGTCCCAATGAAGGAACAAATCCAACTTTATAATTCCATTGAAGTCCTGCACTAGCATATAAATGCTTGCCAAGATTATACAACAACGCATTATTGATAACCATATCCGTCTCGGCAGGGTTATTTTTATAATCAGCCGAGCCAACTGTTACATTGAAGTAAGAAAATTTATTTTTAGCATCAATCGGTCGATTCAGAATGATTAACAAATTTGCTCGATTGTCTCCAAACATTACTTCTACAGGTGTTGGGGGAGCAGTTGGTGTAATTTTGATTTCCTGAGCAAAACCATTCAAAGAAATAAGTAATAAAAAAAATATTTTTTTCATGTGGGGTTTAATTTTTACAAAATTAACTTAACATTCCGTTATGCCAATTTATCTTACTGTATCAACATCCAATTTTCTCCAAAAAAACTACTAAAACCCACCTCATCTGATTGGATTTCTGTGTTGTTTTTTAACCACGAAAAGGATGGACCTTTACTACCATTAAATTTAATTCGATGGCCCCAATTTAATTTTCGATCACCTGCTTGATAAATGGGTGAATCTGCCATGTTAGGATCAAAAGAACAATTCAACAAAAAGATTTGAGCCTCCCGATGGTATCTACCTAATTTAAAGCCTTTATCACCTTTAAATAAGCTGTTTTTGATAATGGATCGATCACCTTCTTTAGCTGAGCCGTCATGCCAAATGGCTGCATGCAAATTATGACAGATAAACTCACAATTCTCAGCCAATGCATTACCTCTCGGACAATATAAATCAACATGACCTTCGATTTTACAATTATTGAAGTAATACATCCCATTTTCAACATCCCATGGACTCACTGTATCGCCTCCTCCTGATACAAAATTGCAATTTTCAAATGATAATCTCGTGGCTCCAGGCATGCTTCTCATCGCAAATTGATGACCGTCTGAACGAACAATTTTCTCTCCTTCCTTTTCCCCATTTTCCCTAGGAAGAGCATATTTTTGAGCACTAGAATTATTCGTTCTTCCCGATTCATTCAGGCATTCTATTATTTGATCTTTTGGATTTAAAAAACCATAATCATTCAAAAATGACATGGATGCGATATGAATATCTTTTCCTTTGATATTTAAAGTGGCAGCCCCATAATCATCGGGATTTGAACAACGCCAAATATCTCGCGCTTGGGTTGTTTTTACTAGAACCCCTTCCCTGCTTTCGCCACGTAAAGTGATATGGTTTTTAGTGCTATCTATCCAAATTTTTTCCACATATTGACCATTTTTGATATAAATCTCATTCCCAGGTTTCGCCTTGTCTATTGCCGATTGAATCGTTTGGAAAGCACTTGAATCCTTGGGGTCAACTCGCAAGACCTTATGATCTTGACTCATAAATTCAGCCATTAATTTTGAAACGTTTTCCAACCATTGTGAATAGAGTAAAAAACTATGTGGCGATTTTTCAAACGTATAGACACGAGTCAATAAATTAAAGGCTTGCATTTTTTTCCTGAAATCATCACGACCAGCATGCATTCTGTCAACCCCACTATTGATAAACAAAACTGCAGGATCATTTTTAGATACATGGTACAAGGCAGAGGCTTCATCCCAAAGTTTTGCCCCCTCCTTTTTCGAATAGCCAAAATATAAAGTAGCCGCACTTGGCTTTACCCGATCATCCCCTTCGCCCGACTCCGGATGGATATACGCCAAAATACCATCCAAATCAATAACTGAGTGAATTTTAAATTGATTAGAATGTATTCCATAGAGAGTCTCATCCCATGTAGCCCCCAATAGGGCTGCCATTTGTCCCCCTGCTGAAAATCCAGCTACTGAAATTCTTTCCAAATCAATTTTGTATTTTCGAGCATTTTCAAATAAAAATCTCAAACCATCGTGGGCATCTAACATGGCGGCAGGATATAGCGCCTCAGTCGACAATCGATATTCTAATAAAAAAACACGAAAGCCTTTATCCGCCAAAGATTTGGCTAATTCCCAATGCTGGCGTTTATCTCCAGTTCTCCAACCTCCCCCATGGATAAATAAAAGAGCTGGCATTGAAGCATTATCCTTTGGACCAATATAATCCATTTTCAAACTTCTATTGCCTAATTTTTTATACGTAAAATCGAACGCAGAATCCAATGAATTTTGAATAGGATGAACTGCTAAACTTAAGCCTGGAATTGATTTTTGATCATTTTTTAGTGCATCTTGGTTATTATAAGAATGATCTCTTACACCTGTGACTCCACTTAAGTTTTGCCCAAAATGGGTAAATGGTAAAAAAAACAATACACCCAATTTAATATAGCATTTAACCCTAATCGTCATCTTCATCTTCATTTGTTAAAATTAAAGCAGACCTTCTTGGTGCCGGCATTACTGAATTTTCACCTCGAACAGCTTTCCAAATGACTTCACTAAACAATAAATCGGGCACAGAATCCTCTTTTGAAAAATTAAAAGCTGCAGATTTTTTAGCTGATTCCGTTTCTCGCACATTTACTTCAAATAAATCTACCTTAGGAATCAGGTGATTAAAGGTTTTAAGATTAGGAGTATTTGAAAAACATCGAAACATTGGAGTAGCGGCAGCATCATATTGACTCATAGGTGGGAGTCCTAAAATCAATTCCATAGTTCGCAACATTCCTGAAGTAGAATAAGGTGTATGATCGACGAAACCTCTTTTAACAAATCCGCCCGCCAAGAATGCGGTGCTTCTGTGTGCATCTACATGATCAGGACCATTTTGGGCATCGTCTTCTAAAATAAAAATAGCCGTTTCTTTCCAAATTGGTGATTTGGATAAATAATCTACAAACATTCCCACGGCATAATCATTATCAGCAACATAGGCAAATGGCGTTTTTTTACCGATTTTTTGTCCTTCGGTGTGATTATTCGGAAAATGCAATGAATTAAAACGCGGAACCTGATTTTTTGCTAAAAGATCATCAAAATCCTTTTTCCATGCATTGAATCTTGAAGTGTCCATAATGTCCTGGTTAAAGGAATGAAAAGTT
This sequence comes from Bacteroidota bacterium, assembly GCA_041157165.1. Classification (GTDB taxonomy): domain Bacteria; phylum Bacteroidota; class Bacteroidia; order Cytophagales; family Spirosomataceae; genus Sandaracinomonas. The sequence continues at coordinate 2,041 of JBEBDG010000040.1, read as the reverse complement.
GGACAAAAATGATCTTTTAATGCTGGAATATTGGGTTTAAAATTATCTGCAAATTCCCCATAGGTTCGATAAGAAATACCTGCTCGTTGACAATAATCCCAAATAAATCCATTCTTAGGATTTGCAATTTTTCGATTACCCTCTCCGTCATAATGACCGCCTCTACCCCCATAACCAGTTGGCCAAGTCTTTTCTAAATAATCAGTTGCATGGGCTGAAGTCGACCAATTATGACCATCTGAACTCACTTCTCCATCGACATAAAAATTATCTAATAAAACAAACTCCTGAGCTAATTTATGCTGATTAGGAGTAATTTTTTCCCCAAACAATAATAAGGTTGTATCCCCATTACCACCTTTTACATCTGATAAAACCTGATCATATGTTCGATTCTCTTTGATAATATAAAAGACATACTTAATAGGAGATGAGTCTCCCACTTTCATTGGAATTGGGTTACCCGGTTCTCCTTTTGTAGTCATTTCAATTTCTTTGCTGTAGGGAGTATTTTTAAAAACCATTTCTGTCAATTTCCCCAAATTAGAAACTTTTGGTTCGTCGAAAATCGACATAGTTCCTTTCATTAGGCCTCCTATATACCCCGTTCGAACTTTTTTATTATTATCAGATTGCTGATAGGTTACTGTTTGTTTTTTATTAATAGGATTTGGACCATCGGGATTTGCAAACGAGGAAAAACCTTTACCATTGGCGACAAACATTTTACCATGTAAAATTTTCAAGGAAGTAGGATACCAACCTACTGGAATAAAACCTAAGGAACGTGAATAGCCAGGCTTTTCAACATCGAAAACAGCCAAACAATTATTATCTGCATTTGCAATGTATAATTTTTCTTCATCCTCCGACAAGGCAAGTCCATTTGTGGAACTGCCCTCCAAGGCATTAGGGAATAAAGCTGCATTGAGTACCTCTATCTCCTTTTTTAATCGTGTGTCAATAACAGAAACTGAATTATCATTTGCATTAGCAACGTACAAAAATTGCCCATTCTTGGATAATACCATTTCATTTGGATGATCTCCAACAGGAATTTCATCCGTAAACCTTTTTTCTTTTGTATCGAAAAGAGAAACCTTTTTATTTCCCCAAACAGAGATGTATAAAACACCTGATTTTTTATTTAAAATACAGGTAAAAGCTTCTCCAGACAATCGCTCAATCTGTTTTATTTTCCCCGTATGCACGTCTAAAATATACAAAGAATTATTATCCTTGGTTACCACATATAACTCACCACTTTTCTCATTCAGTTCAATACCCGTTGGAGAAATTTCTTCTCTTTTATTTTCAGTTAATTGGATTTTACGCAATAAGTTCAATTGCTCATTTTGAATTTGATAAACCAAAATTAGGTTATCATTCCCACCCGAAACATATACCGTTTGGTTATCTGATGCAACTTTTAAACCATACCAAGATTTAGCTAACTCTTTTGAATCCAAAACTTTTTGCGATTTAGCATCAATCAATTGTAAGCTTTGAACGCTTTGCCCATTATTTGTCACTATCAAATATTTTTTATTCGGGGTATTAACTACATTCAGCGGTAGATCCCCTAATTCAATTGAATTCCCAATGGGCGACAATTTCCAACCATTTGGTAAGGTGGAGGGCTTGTATTCTTGAGCATTTACAAAAAAGACACTCAATGATAAAATAATTCGTAGAAATAAATTTTTCATAGGTTTAGATATTACAGTCGGTTTGTTGACCAAACCATTGGTATCGATGCTTTGCAACAAAAGTATAGATTTTATCACATAAAGAGCTAGGTAGTAAATTAAAAAATGATAAAAAATAACTAGGGCCTTTTAAATTCTTCGCAATGGCAAAAATGGCCTTTGATTTTATGTAAACCTCCTTTTCATCTAACAAAACAATCGAATATACACCTTCCAAAAAAGAATATTTTTCTATTATTTTTTTTCCAAAATCCGACTCCAGTGACTCAAATTGAAAATAGGTTGAGGGTGCTGCATTCTTTTTCACCCATTGAACAGCCCAATGGCAAAGA
>JBEBDG010000039.1:0-13132 GCA_041157165.1 Bacteroidota bacterium | reverse complement strand
GATAAAGCCAAAATCAAGGTTAAACCTTTGTTTTCGGCCGTATGCTCAATTGCAAACTGCAATTCTTTTTGGGTTGATTCTGGCAAGGATGCCGTATCTCCAATCGCTTTTAAACGAATTTGATTTTTCATCATAGAAGGCAATTCATCCTTAATCGTACCAATTAACAAACTCATCAATGCCCTAACTTCAGATTGGGGTCTATTCCAATTTTCAGTTGAAAAAGCATACAAGGTCAAATAAGAGACTCCCAATTCTCCGCAGCCTTCTATTGTTTCTCTGACAGCCTTGATGGCATTTCTGTGCCCAAAAATTCGATCAGTAAATCCTTTTTGCTTTGCCCATCTTCCATTACCGTCCATGATAACGGCAATATGAGCTGGAAGATTTTTTAAGTCAATAGATTCTTTCACTAAACGTACGCTTTATTTTCAATTTAAGAAACAAAGTTAATCAATTCAAGCTGAATTTATGGTACTTTAACACTTTTTAATATGAGCTTGGGCAAATAATTGGATAAATGGAATAAATCACTGAAAAGGATAAATTAAAATATTGATCCGTTTTGCTTAATTTAAAATTTGTAGGGTCATTTGCCAAAATATCTAAATTTGTATCCTGATCACTAACCCAATCCAATTTATCGGTCGTTAATTTATTGGCCAAAGCTTCAAATCGAAACATTACATTTTTATTAAGTTTCCATTTTATTCCGACTCCATAAGGAATGGCAATGGAAATTACTGGTTTGGGAGTAAGATTACCATAGCGAGGATTTCCGTAAAAAGCCCCAATTCCTCCCACAAAATAGGGTGTCCAGCTAAACCATGTTTCTTCATTTGATTTAAAATCGAAAAAATTATAATCAGCTAAAACGCTTAATTGGATAAGTGGTGATGTAAAAACGGGTGGACTATAAAAAGAGGACAAGGAAATCGCTGGACTCGGTCTTAAGGAGGCATTTCCTTGAATATATCCCACATTTAATTGGGCTCTAAAATCAAATGTTTTATTTACCTGAACCCCAAATGAACCATTTAGTGATGGTAGAATTGTCTTAATTTGAGCAAATCCTGGTCGATAATTCCAAGTTTGAACATCCCCTTTGAATAGGTTACCTCCTATTCCCAAGCTGTAAAAATAGGATTGCCCCAAGCTGGAATAATTGATTAATAAAAAAAAGAAAATGATTTTTTTCAAAACAATTTATGCATCAATTGATAGTTCCCATCGGCCTACCTAAATGAAAAATAAGCATCACCTGAGTAGTAAAGTAACTGTCTGTACCTTGTGAAACAACTAGAGGTTTATTTGGCAAAAAATCTCCTGGTTTGGGCAATAATTTAAATGTATTTGCAGCATATATTTCATTGTAACCAGGATTAAAAGAAATTCCAAAACTCAAATCTTTATTGATTGACCGATTAGAATAGGTTGCATTTGTACCCAAATATGAACCTCGATTATCAGAAACATCGTCCAAATAATCAGTCAATGCTTTTCTGTATAAAAATTCAAATCCAAAGTCTATTGAATTAGTCATTTTCAATCGAAATCCAAATCCAAATGGAATAGCAATTTGCATAGGGCTATATCCATTGCTATTTGCATATTCCTCTGTTCCTGCTATGCCACCACTTTCCGCTACTTGTATTCCTCTTAAACTCACCCAACCTGCCTGACGATACCCTAATATTTCGCCATTATCTCCCTTAATTACCTCTGCAACCCCTCTTGCCTTGGGATTAGAATACAATGCAGCTACACCAGCTGTAATATATGGTGAAAAATTAGCACGTTTTTTTCGAAAATTATTTGCTTTGACAATTTCATAAACTCCTAAAAAAGAGAGTTCAGCTAATTCATTCTTAAAGTGTAAATTTCTTTCAAAGTTTGCTGAGAAAAGACTATTTTCATCCCCAACTTTTAAACCATAATAATTATCATCACCTGCAATTTGTACATAGGTCAAACCAGCTTTATACGCAAAATGAGGATGAAACTGTTTAGTATACTGTACTCCTATATTCATACGAGTAGACTTTATACCAACATTTAACAAAGCTGAACTCGGCAATAATTCCCCTAAATAGGTACTTGAACCAGCCCCAATTGCTAAAGAAGCTTGTGATCTAAATTTCATATTTACATAACGCTCTCTACCTCTTTGACCCAAAAACCAAAATTGACTATATGCCAATTGACCTTCACAAAAGAACAGAAATGCAAACAACAAAAAACACTTTTTCAACATCCGAAAGGTTAGAATAAACTTAAAATTAAAATATAAAATTCAATTCACCTATTTCTAGGCAAATTTTAACAATTTTATGATAATTTTGTATAAAACGAAATTTTTAAGAATTTATTACGTTTTAACTTAAAATTGAAAAATGAGCAAATCCCTTCTTAGCTTTTTATTATTCATCTTTATTTTAACTTCTTGCAAGGAGGAAATTTTCCTAGATCCTTCTAGTAAAATGAGTATTGATATTACAAATATCACGTCTGATAAAAAGAAGGCCTATTTGAACATACCTTTTGAATCCATATTTAAAATACCCGTTAAAAATCCGCAAAGCAATTACATTGGCAATACAAATGAATACGTAAGCAAGACTAAAGAATTAAGAGCAGTTGTAATACCTACAAACGACCTGTTAGAAAAAGGTTATTTTGAAATAAAAGTTTTTGGAACTCCAAAAACCAGCGGCAAAGATGAAATCGTTATCAAATTAACTCCAACGGATTCGTTATATTCCAAAACTTCCAACCCTTTCCGTTTTGATATAAATTCTATTAAAACAGTTGAAAATTTTGAAAATCTTACAAAAAATATTGAATTTTTAGATTCACTTTTTACAGCAAATCATTCTATCTCAATCTTAGATAAGGAAATTAAATTTTCAGATTTGACAGGCACGTATGAAAGAGAGTATCTAAACCTTTTACTTTCAAAATTGTTAAGTACTCAAAATTACAATCTTTTGTCCAATGCATTTGAAGCGCAAGTAATCTTTGATAAGCAAAAAAACAATAGTAAAAATAGTGTTCCAGAGTCTTTTACCTTTAAAATTACTAAAAATTCATCTACCTCTTACGATCTTGTTTTATCAAACAAAATTGGTAAAAATTACTTTTATCAAAAATTAAAAGATATTAATTCCACCTATCTAGGAAAACCAGATTTTCAAATGAGCATTGATCCTGAATCTTGGCTCATCGACGGAAAGGAAAAAAAACCAATCGATATTTTACCCATAAAAAAACTTTTGGCCACCTTCACAGAAGATGTATTAGCTAAAGGAAAAACAAATGGTAAACTTTTGGATAGCACTAGTTTTGATTTAGGAAAACAAAGTTTTACCACCACCACAAGTAACAATATACCTTTAGACACCACAGAATTTTTACCAATTTTGGCCAATTTCACTCCTGTGACGGCGGCTGATTTCCCAGTTGAGATCAACCTAAATTATAAATTTGGAGAAGGTTTTATTACTAGTTTTTATGATACCTTTCTTAAAAAGGAAAATGACATTGTAGTTTTCCAAATTACTACGAAAAAATTTGAAAAATATACCCTTTTGTATAAGACAACAGTTAGTGAATTAGATCCCAAAAAACTAATTTATCAAGTTCATTTTAGAAAAAATTAACAAAAAACCCCGATTACTCGGGGTTTTTATTTATCCTACTAATTCTTTTAAATCTTCATCATGAATCATTTTTCGTTCATCTGCCATAAGCAAGAATCGGGTATAAATCTTGTCTAAGTCTGGCTTTTCAAACTCAAAGCCCAACAAACTCAAACGATGCCGCAAGGCAGCCCTACCAGAACGAGAGGTTAAGACAATTGCTGAAGATGGAACACCAACATCTTCAGGATTCATGATTTCGTAATTTTGTGCATGCTTCAAAAATCCATCTTGATGTATACCAGAAGAATGCGCAAATGCGTTGGCTCCAACAATTGCCTTATTCGCCTGCACTGGCATACCCATTAAATTAGAAACCAACACAGAGGTTGGATATAAATACTTTGGATTAATCCCAGTGTAAAATCCTAAATCTTTATGTACATTTAATATCATTGCCACTTCTTCCAATGAAGTGTTCCCTGCACGCTCACCAATGCCATTGATTGTTACTTCAACCTGACGAGCCCCAGCTTCTATACCTGCAATCGTATTTGCAGTGGCCAAGCCCAAATCATTATGATTATGCATCGAAATGGTTGCCTTATGAATATTTTTTACATTTTCATATAAATAAGAAATTCGCTGATGCATTTGATGAGGCAACAAATATCCAGTTGTGTCAGGAAGATTTACAACAGTTGCACCAGCATCAATCACCGCCTCCGTTAATTTTGCCAAAAATTCTAAATCAGCTCTTCCAGCATCCTCCGCAAAAAATTCTACATCTTCCACAAATGATTTTGCATACTGAACTGCCCAAACACCTTGTTCCACAATTTTTTCACGAGTAGAATTAAATTTATGCTTAATATGAACATCTGAAGCACCAATTCCCGTATGAATTCTAGGACGCTTTGCAGATTTCAAAGCTGCTGCTGCCGCATCAATATCTTCTTTTTTAGAACGAGTCAATCCACAAACTGTCGCCTCTTTTACTGTATCTGCAATTGCTTTTACAGCATCAAAATCACCTGGAGAGGAAATTGGGAAGCCCGCTTCAATGATATCAACACCCAGTAATTCCAATTGCTTTGCAACCTCAATCTTCTCCTCTTTGTTCAATTGACAACCTGGAACTTGCTCTCCATCTCGTAAAGTTGTATCAAATATTTGAATTCTATTACTCATATAAGTTTTAAAAAAGTACGCAAATCTAACTTTAATTACATTATTATCCAACGAAATTCAATTAGTCAAACAATCAAAAATAGATTAAAAATCCACATACTATCAAAAAAAAAGACTAAAATAAATGATTAATCTAATTATTATTAAAATTTTAGAAAAATAATCTATTTTGTAGATTTAAACTAGAGAAAATAATTTATCAAGTAAATACAATTATTTTAGGAAGTTGCAATTATATTTATTTCAGGAAAGCGTTTAGAATCAAAATTGCCGCCTGAAATAATGCAAACGATTGTTTTTCCCTTTATTTCTTGAGCAAAGGCTTCTAATCCTGCAACACTTAATGCTCCTGCAGGTTCGGTAAGGAGTGACTCAAACTGGTAAAGATCCAACATGGTCCGACACAAATGTTTTTTATTTATCAGTTGAACTGCATTTATTTGGTTTTTACAAATTTCAAAGGGCAATCGTCCAATTTTTTTAACCGATGCGCCGTCTACAAATGGATCAATTGTTTCCAGTTCCACTACCTCACCTTTCTCTATTGATTTTGAAAAGGAAGCGGCTAATTCCGGCTCTAAGGCTATAATTTTAGTAGATGGCGAAATATATTTGGTAACTAAGGCTGAACCAGCAGCTAAGCCTCCACCACCAAAAGGCACGAATACATAATCGATGGTTTGTTTACATTGCTTATACATTTCCAATGCTACAGTAGCCTGACCTGCAATAATATCATAATCATCAAAAGGAGGAATATATACACAGGCTTGTTGATCACAAAATTTACGTGAAGCCACAAAAGCTTCATCATATGTTTGTCCAACCAGCTTAATGCGCACAAAAGATTTTCCAAATAAACGAACTGCATCTAATTTTTGCATGGGTGTCGTTTTGGGCATAAAAATAGTGGCCCTAATTTTTAAGGAGGCACAGGCGAAGGCTACACCTTGTGCATGATTACCTGCAGAGGCAGCCACAACACCACGATTCCGAAGTTCAATAGGTAAATTGGCAATTTTATGGTAAGCACCCCTAATCTTATAGGAACGAACCACTTGTAAATCTTCCCTTTTTAAATAGATATTGGCCCCAAACCTTGATGAAAGTTCGCTAGAAAATTGCAATGGTGTTTCTATGACCACATTTTGCAATTGATTGGCTACTAGTTTAATTTGATGAAGGTTTGGAATATCTTTTAATGTATTGAATTCCATGCCTAAAAATAACAAAAAAGGCGCTTGCATTTACGCAAGCGCCTTTTAAATTATCAAAAAAGAATTAGTTTCTTTCAGGACGTAAACTTCTTACTGCAGCACCAGCTTGCCACATTTCAGACTCACGTAATTCCTTTAATTCAGCTTCTAATTTCACACGATAATCAGCCTGAGAGTTCAAATCAATTGAACGAGCTGCTTCTGCTTGTGTTTTTACTGAATTATATAATTTTTCGAAAACTGGTTTAGTTGCTTCTTTAAAAGGTCTCCACCAATCTAATGCTCCACGTTGAGCAGTTGTAGAACAGTTTGCATACATCCAATCCATTCCATTTTCAGCTACTAGAGGCATTAACGACTGAGTTAACTCTTCAACAGTTTCATTAAATGCTTCAGAAGGAGAGTGACCATTTTCACGTAAAACTTCATATTGAGCAGCAAAAATACCTTGGATGGCACCCATTAATGTTCCACGCTCACCAGTTAAATCAGATGTTACTTCTTTATAGAAATCTGTTTCAAACAAATAACCAGAACCAACACCAATTGCCATAGCAATACACTTTTCGCGCGCTTTACCCGTAGCGTTTTGGTAAACGGCAAAAGAAGAGTTTAACCCTTTTCCTTCAACGAACAAACGACGTAAAGATGTTCCTGATCCTTTAGGCGCTGCTAAAAAGACATCAACATCAGCTGGAGGAATGATACCCGTTTTTTCTTTATAGGTAATTCCAAATCCATGAGAAAAATACAATGACTTACCAGCAGTTAAATATTTCTTTACAGTTGGCCACATTTCAATTTGGGCTGCATCAGACAATAAGTAACAAATAATGGTACCTTTTTCTAAAGCTTCCTCAATTTCAAATAAAGTTTGACCAGGAACCCAACCATCAGCAACTGCTTTGTCGTACGTTTTTCCTTTTCTTTGACCTACAATTACATTCAAGCCATTATCTTTCATGTTTAAAGCCTGTCCTGGACCTTGTACGCCATATCCAATGACTGCAATTGTTTCATTAGCCAATACTTGTCTAGCTTTTTCTAATGGAAACTCTTCACGAGTTACTACTTCTTCAACTACCCCACCAAAATTAATCTGTGCCATGTTTTGATTTGTTTAATTTATACTTTCTTATTCAATTATATTATACAATTTCCCAATTGCCCTCGGGCAGATATTCTACGAGACCTTTTTCAGTTTTACCAACTGCTACACGACCCGACTTAATGTATTCCAAAATATCCCATTGTTTAAGATATTGGTAAAATTCCCCAATTTCTTCTTCGGTTCCATTCTTCTCAACTACCACATAATCCATTCCAAAATGAACCACCTTTGCATTCCAATCCAAGTTAATTGTTTTGGTATCTATAGGCTTACCCCCTAAAGGAGCCGCAATTTTAAACAAGGCTATTTCATTAAAGACAATTTCATTGTCCAAATACCCAAAAACAGCTAAAACATCTGTAATTTTTCTGATTTGTCGAACTAGCTTTTCAACAAATTCTCTATTCTCGTTACGAATAACAATGGTGAAACGAGAAACGCCTTTCCGTTCGGTTTCAGAAACTGTTAGTGATTCGATATTTAATCGACGGCGTGTAAAAACAATCGTAATCCTATTTAAAAGACCTACGGTGTTTGTGGTAAAAACAGATATAGTATATGTTGTCGACATTTCTTTTACTCAAGCCTTACTTTTGTTACGCAGCCTCCTGCAGGAACCATTGGAAATACATTTTCCTCTTTTTCACAAATAATTTCTAATAAATACGGTTTATCCGAATTTAATAGAGTGTCCAAAGAATGTGATAAATCACTTCTATCTTTCACCGTATGTCCATCAATACCAAAACCTTTGGCTATGGTTATAAAATCTGGATTTTGTAATTCAACAAATGAATAGCGATTATCAAAAAACAATTGCTGCCATTGGCGAACCATTCCTAAGAAATTATTATTTAATATGATAATCTTAACGGGCAATCCACTTTGAGCTATTGTCCCCAACTCCTGCAAAGTCATCTGAAACCCTCCATCTCCAATTACGGCAACAACCTCTCTATTGGGAACAGCTACTTTTGCACCAAAGGCAGCAGGCAGGGCAAATCCCATCGTTCCAGCCCCCCCACTAGTTACAATTGAATTGTTTTTCTTAAATCGATAATAACGATTAGTTATCATTTGATGCTGTCCTACATCGGTAACTACTACAGCTTCTCCTTTTGTCTTTTCAGACAAAAGATTGACCGCTTCTCCCATTTTTATTTGGTTACCTTCATGAAACAGCTCTCTTTTATTTATTTTATCATACTCCTCATCCTCATACTTTTTAAACTCTTTCCTCCATTCGGAGTGCTCTGCCTGATTAATGAGTGGTAACAATGCTCTTAAAGTTGCTTTTGCATCGCCAACAATTGGAGCATCTGCTTTGACATTTTTATCAATTTCACTCGGATCAATTTCTATATGAATAACCTTTGCTTGCTTCGCATAGGTATTTAAATCACCTGTTATTCGGTCATCAAAACGCATTCCAATGGCTATTAACACATCACAGGAATTAGTTAATACATTTGCGCCATAATTCCCGTGCATCCCTGGCCAACCAACATACAAAGGATGATCAGCATCCATTGCCGACATGCCCAATAAAGTAGTTGCTACAGGAGCACCAGATTTTTCAACAAATGCTTTCAATTCTTCTTCAGCATTGGCAATCAAAACTCCATGACCTGCTAAAATATAAGGTCTTTTTGCCGAATTAATCAATTTAGCGGCCGCTTCAATATGTTCTTTCTTAGGCTCAACTCTTGGACGATATGAAATGATTGATTTACACTTTTCATATGAAAAAGGAATCGTCATCAAGTCTGTTTGGGCTGTCCGAGTAATATCAATTAATACGGGGCCCGGTCTTCCCGTTTCTGCAATGTAAAAAGCCTTCGAAATAACCTCTGGAATTTCATTTGCATCTACAACTTGATAATTCCATTTTGTAATTGGCATAGTCATTCCAATTACATCACACTCTTGGAAAGCATCTGTACCAAGTAAATTTCCTTTTACCTGACCTACAATACAAACCAATGGTGTGGAATCCAACATGGCATCTGCAATAGGCGTAATTAAATTAGTTGCTCCTGGACCCGACGTTACCATACAAACACCTGCTCTATTCAACATGCGGGCATATCCTTGTGCTGCATGGCCTGCACCTTGTTCATGGCGAACGAGAATGTGTTTTAAATGATCTTGATAATCGTATAGAGCATCGTAGGTGGGCATAATTGCGCCTCCCGGATACCCAAAAATCACACTGACACCCTGATCAACCAAAGACTGCATAATAGCTTGAGCCCCAGTCAAAAATTTCGGCTTCTCTGTTTGAATGGCTTCAGATGGATTGGTCTGGGTTTGTCCCATATTCAAATTACTTTATAATTTTAATTCTGATGGTTTCGAAAAGGCTAATTTAATCTTTCCTTTTTTGAAATAAAACCTAATTCGTTATTTTTTATAAATCGGTCACACAGCCTTGGCTAGCGGATGACACATTTTTAATATACTTTCTCAATACTCCAGCAGTATGTGGTGAAGGAATTGGTTTCCAAGCTTTTCTTCTTTCTTCCATTTCTTCATCAGTTATATGCAATGTCATTGTATTAGCTACTGCATCAATCGTTATTTTATCTCCATCTTTCACCAATCCAATTGGACCTCCTTCTTGTGCTTCGGGTGTAACGTGACCAACCACAAAACCATGTGAACCTCCAGAGAAACGACCATCCGTAATCATAGCAACTTTATCCCCAAGTCCTGCCCCCATAATTGCTGAAGTAGGTTTCAACATCTCTGGCATTCCTGGCCCTCCTTTTGGACCTTCGTTTCGAATCACAACGACATGTCCAGGTTTAATTTCACCTTTTGCTAAGAAAGCTATAATATCTTCTTCTTTATCGCATACTTTTGCTGTACCCTCAAATCTTTCACCTTCCTTACCCGTAATTTTGGCTACTGCACCTCCAGGTGCTAAATTACCATACAAAATTTGCAAGTGTCCCGTTTTTTTAATTGGGTTAGAGAGGTGCTTAATAATTTGTTGCTTTTCAAATTCTAAATCCTCTACCTCTGCTAAATTTTCTGCTAAAGTCTTGCCGGTAACAGTAATGCAATCACCATGCATATACCCATTTTTAACTAAGTATTTCATAACTGCCTGTACTCCTCCAATCGACAACATATCTTCCATGAAATATTTTCCTGATGGTTTTAAATCAGCAATTAAAGGGGTTCTGTCGGAAATTGCCTGAATATCATCAAGTGTAAATTCAATGCCGGCAGAATGGGCAATCGCTAAATAATGCAAAACTGCATTCGTAGATCCTCCCAATGCAATTACAATGGTCATTGCATTTTCGAATGCCTTACGTGTCATGATATCTCTTGGACAAATATTCTTTTCCAATAGATTCTTCATAGCTGCACCAATGGCTAAGCATTCTGCTTTTTTCCCTTCATGTGTAGCTGGATAAGTTGATGTATTTGGAAGAGTTAATCCCATTGCTTCCATAGAAGATGCCATTGTGTTAGCCGTATACATACCGCCACAAGCACCTGGTCCAGGGATGGAATTTTGGATAACACCTTCATAATCTTCATCTGAAATATTACCTGTAAACTTTTGTCCTAATGCTTCAAAAGCAGAAACAATGTCTAATTTTTTTCCTTTATACTCTCCTGTTCGGATGGTACCTCCATAAACCAACATACCCGGTCTATTCAAACGAGCCAAAGCCATCATGGCTCCAGGCATGTTTTTATCACATCCCACTACTGCAATAACACCATCATACCACTGAGCACCTACGACATTTTCAATTGAATCAGCTATGATATCACGAGAGGGTAATGAATAACTCATACCATCGTTTCCGTTTGTCATCCCGTCAGAAACTCCAATTGTATGGAAAATCAAACCCACCATTCCATTATCCTGAATACCTTTTTTCACATGAACAGACAATCCGTTTAGGTGCATATTACATGGATTACCTTCATAACCGGTACTTGCAATACCAATTTGAGGCTTATCCATATCTTCCGTTGTCAAACCAATACCGTAAAGCATAGCTTTAGCAGCCGGATTTGTCACTTCTTGGGTTAATGTTCTAGAGAATTTATTTAATGCCATAATAGGTTAAATTTTTTCAAACTGTAAATATACACAATCAAATTTGCAAAATCAGCCTAAAAACCGAATAAAAATTGGTCCAATTGGATAAAAACAAACAAAAATCAGGAAAATTACATTTTATGCTTCTTCACCCACCTGCTGCCTCCACATCGCATAGTATAATCCTTTCAATTTCAAAAGTTCATCATGATTTCCAGATTCAACTATTTTCCCTTTTTCTAATACATATATGCGAGTTGCATGCATGATTGTTGATAATCGATGGGCAATAAGAATGGAAATATGTGCCGAATTAAGTGATACGGCACGTATTGTTTCTGAAATTTCCTCTTCAGTTAATGAATCCAACGCAGAGGTTGCTTCATCAAAAACCAATAAATTTGGATTTCGCAATAAGGCTCTGGCAATACTCAATCGTTGTTTTTCTCCACCAGAAACCTTAACACCGCCTTCCCCTATCAAAGAATCCAGTCCCTTATCTGCTCGAGCTAAAAGAGTCTGACATGCTGCTTTTTGTAATACATCCATGCACTCTTCATCCGTTGCATTTGGATTTACAAATAATAAATTCTCTTTGATAGATCCTGAAAACAATTGAGTGTCTTGTGTCACAAATCCTATTTTCTTCCGCAATTCATCAAAATCTATTTGATCCCCAGGGATATGATTATAAAAAACCTTACCTTGCTTAGGTCGATACAAGCCAACCAATAACTTTACGAGTGTAGATTTACCAGCACCAGAAGGCCCTACAAAAGCAATACTTTCCCCTCCTTTTACCTCAAATGAAATATCATTCAATGCATTCAAAGTTGCTGATTGGTGTTTAAAACTCACTTTATCAAATTGTAATTCATGTATATTACCCAATAACTTTGGATGCTCAGGTTTTACTTCTTTCGGAATCTCAAAAATTTGGGCGAAATTCTGCAACGAAACCTCCGCCTCCCGGTAGGTATTGACGACATTGCCGATTTCTTGTAATGGATTGAATAAAAAGAAAGAATAAATATTTAATGAATAAAATTGTCCAATCGTTATTTGTCCTTTATAAATCAAATAAATCAAAACAACCACCATGATCATTCGAAGTAAATTCACGCAAGTACCTTGTACAAAGGCCATGGAGCGCACATAACGAACCTTCTTTAATTCTAATTTTAGAATTTTTTCAGTTGTGGCATTCAATTGTCCTATCTCTTGTTCTGCTAAACCGAGCGACTTCACCAATTCAATATTTCGTAAACTTTCGGTGGTAGACCCCGCTAAACCAGCAGACTCCTTCACAATTTGAATTTGAATTATTTTTATTTTTTTACTTAAAACAGACGACACGAAAGCAATTAATGGACCCGTTATCAAAAACAAAGGCATGATTGACCAATGTACTGAAAAAGCATAAATCGAAATAAATACTAAGGCAATTAAACTTTGAAATAAAATATTGATTCCTACCGTAATCAACTTTTCTACATCAACTCTTACTTTTTGTAATTTTCCTAAGGTTTCTCCTGATCGTTGGTCTTCAAAGGTTTCATAGGGTAATTCAAGAGAATGTCTAATTCCATCCGAATATAATTTAGCTCCAACTTTTTGAGTAACTGTATTGATCACATAATCTTGAAAGTTCTTAGCAACCCTTGAAACAAAGGCAACACCAACAGATGCCAATGCTAAAGGCCAAATGGCATTCACAAATTGATCTATTGTATGTGTTTCAGCATGATAAACCCCAGCAACATCATCAATGATTTTTCTAAAAATATAAGGATCCATCAAGGAAAAAACCTGATTGGTTGCCGCTAGCAGTAAAGCACCTAATACGCGGTAGCGATATTCTTTTAGATATTTAACTAATATTTTCAATTGTTAATTGTTATTTTAA
>JBEBDG010000038.1:0-13165 GCA_041157165.1 Bacteroidota bacterium | reverse complement strand
TGGTCCTCGAATATTATAAATTTAAGTTATAAGCCTGATTTTATTTATTACATAAAGCCAGATAATACCTTGACTTTTGGTGGGCAAATCATCTCTTATCATTTTAAGCCAGGTTCTGCGACTGCTACTTCAAATGGTGAAAAAAGAGAGTTTGGCCAAGCAGAAAAATTTGGAATGGAAAGTTCCATTTATGTAGGTCATGAATGGAAACCAAGTGAATCCATAACGCTGCAATATGGCCTTCGATGGTCTGATTATATTTTCAAAAGTACTAATGGTGAATATTATGAACGAATCAATACAAGTATTAGCCCTGATAATCCATCCGGAATTCAAATAAAAACAATTCAAGTAGATCCTAATAAAACGATTGCAAACTATCATAATTTTGAGCCAAGGGCATCTTTAAATTGGAGCCTTAATGATAAAAATTCTTTCAAATTTTCTTATAATCGACTAGCACAATACATCCATTTGATGTCAAATACAGCAGCTTCAACGCCATTGGATGTATGGACTAGTTCAACAAATAATATCAAACCACAAATAGCCGACCAATTTGCCATTGGTTATTTTAAAAACTTTGGTGAAGACAATGCTTTCGAAACATCGATTGAAACCTATTATAAATACATGCAAAATCAGATTGATTATGCAGATCGAGCCAATTTGTTTTTAAATCCTTTATTCGAAAAAGATTTGCTTTTTGGTCAGGGAAGAGCGTTCGGATTAGAATTATTTATTAAAAAAAATGTAGGAAAATTGACAGGCTGGACTAGTTACACGCTTTCTAGAACCGAACGTCAAATTGAGGGATTGAATTCGAATAATTGGTTTCCTACAAGATTTGATCGTACGCATAATTTGAATTTTGTTTTACAATATCAAACAACGAGTAAGTGGTCATTTGGAATGAATTTCGCCTATATTACAGGTGTTCCGTATTCCTTACCTTTACAAAAATTTAATTTTGACGGAATTTCATATCCATTAACTCCTGCTGGTACTCGTGGAAATATTAGAGTACCCGATTACCATCGCTTGGATGTTTCGGCTACTCGGAAAAACAAAAAAGGATTATTTAAAAAGGGCTCTTCAGAATGGGTATTTTCAATTTATAATTTGTACAATCGAAAAAATCCTTTTTCAATTTTTACTAGACCTAATGAATTGAATACTTTGCAAACTGAGGCCGTTCAATTGTCAATAATTGGATCATTTGTTCCTGCTGTAACTTATAACTTTACATTTTAAGATGCGAAACATATTGTTATTTTTGGGGGTATGCTTGTCGGTTAGTCTTATTTCTTGTGAGGAGATAGTACAATTGAGGGTTCCAGAATCAAATCAATTTATTGTAGTAGATGCCACTTTAACTAATCAATCAGGACCACAAATCATCCGATTGTATAAATCACAAAATTATTTTGATAATAACAACCCTGAAACCTTGAAGGATGCCAAAGTATTGGTAAAAGACAATGAGGGGAATATGTATGAATTTAAAGAAAATTTATCCAATCGAGGTGTATATGAATGGAACTCTGCAAACAAAGTTTTAGGAAAAATTGGTAATACCTACCAACTTTCAATTGATTGGAATGGGGAACATTTAGACGCCGTTTCTAAAATGAACCGGGTGCCTGCTATTGATTCCATAAGATATAAAAAGGCAACGGCTAACTTACGTCAAAGTGGAGAAGGAAAGCCTAGCGAAGGATTTGAAGCGCATTTTTATGCTGTAGATCCCAAAGGTGAAGGAGATTGTTATCGAGTTAAAGCCTATAAAAATGGGGTTCAATTCAATGCCTCTAATAATTTAACTGTCATGTATGATTCAAACTTTCAAAAAGGTTCACAAGCCGATGGTTTGATGTTTATATTACCCGTACGTTCTAGTATATCTCCAGAATTATATCTTGATGGCGATTCCTTAAAAGTAGAGTTATATTCAATTACGGAGGGCCAATATGATTTTTACTTTCAAGCCAGACAAGAAATCAATAATGCTGGATTGTTTTCTCGACCTACTGCCAATATCCCAACCAATCTTATCAATAAAAATAAAAATTCTACTTGGCAAGGTGCAGGATGGTTTGGTACTTCTGCAATTAGTACCAAAAAGATTAAGATTGATCAAACGCAAGCGGTAAAGAAACTGTTTTAATTATTCGAAATTAAGAATCAATGTGATCGTATTAGTTTGAATAACTGGAGCATATACAAGATTATTTTCAGCAGAGTACATATTCAATAATCCATTCGAAAATCGTATCTCTGGTGATAATTTGAAATATTTATTGAATTTTTCAAATCCAAAACCATATTCTATAGTCAAATCTGTCATATTTCCGCCATCTAATTCTCCGGCAGAACTATTTAAGTCCTTTTTATTCGATTCAAAACCCACTTTCACACCACCTACCAAAAAAGCTCTGTGATTTTTTCTTCGTAATGACCTGAATTTCATCAAAATTGGAATTTCTAACCACGTGGATTCTCTAAACCGGTAATTGGGTTCATTTGGGTCACTAGTTACTACTTTAAATCTTCGGTCATAAAGTGCAACATTAATGCCTGATTTTGCTTCAAAGTATTTATTTAGGGCATAATTTACCGTTCCTCCCACAAAAAATCCAAAATCACTGGGAGATAAAATGGGATTTGTAGTATTGGCTGAACTTACGAAATATTTTCCAGATGAAAATCCAAATTGAAAACCAAAGTGAATGGGTTTATTGTCATAGTATTCATGAAAAATTTGAATGTATTTTTTACTTTGACCAAATATGCCAATGGGAATGCTAGCAAAAAGGAATAAAAGTAAAATATGTCTTTTCATTTTATTTTTTTCCCAAATAGATAGAGCAAATTCCACCTGTCATGGGTATGTATTTAGTTTCAGTATAACCTACTTTATTTAAAATATTTATAAAATCTTGACCATCAGGAAAAGCTTTAACAGACTCTGGTAAATAAGTATACGCAGCAGGGTCTTTAGATATGATTCTGCCTAATAATGGTAAAATCGCCTTCGAATAAATGGTATATAATTGTTTCATTGGGAATTTTTTTGGATTAGAAAATTCTAGAATTAAACAATAACCTCCTGGTTTTAAAACCCTAAGCATGTCTAAGAGGCCTTTTTCCAGATTCTCATAATTGCGTACACCAAAACTAACGGTGATAGCATCGAAAGTATTGTCTTCAAAGGCTAGTTTTTCTGAATCACCAACCTGAAGGTTTATAATATGTTCCAGACCAAGTTTTTTGATTTTTTCTTTTCCAAAAGAAAGCATTCCTTCAGATATATCTACACCAATAATTTTATCAGGTTGAATGGCCAATGCCTCAATAGCAAAATCACCAGTTCCTGTTGCAATGTCCAAAATTGTTTTGATACCTTTGTTTTGAAGTTGTTTGATGGCTTTTTTACGCCAAATAATATCAATTCCGCCACTTAATAGATGATTTAAAAAATCATATTTATGCGAAATCGAATTAAACATTTGAGCGACTTGCTCTTTTTTACCCTCTTCGTTGTTTTTGTACGGTACGACCATTGTATGTAGGCAGATTATATTCTAAATGTAAAAATACCAAAAAAATGGGCAATTACATCGGTGCCATTTGAAACGTGTAAACTAATATCCACATTATCATAAAACTGATTAGCATAGAAAAGTTTACAATGGCCGCAGCAATGTTTGAATTAAGTTCTAATTGTTCTGAATACGTTATTAATGTCATTCCAGCCGGTAAAATAATACATATTAATAACATGTTTCGAAAATGAGTATCAAATGGGCTGAAAAAATAAAAGGAGAATCCAACGATAAATCCGAGGAAATACCTCATTGTTAATACTTTGAATACATCAAAATAAAGTTTTTTAGGCAACCTAATGCTAAAGTAAATTCCCATTAGCAATAAAACCAGAGGCTTGTTTCCTTTAGCAATTGTATCAACAATTCCCATTAACATATCCGGAATAGGAATTTGAGCAAAATTAATGCTTAAACCAATTATCATAGCTTGAAAGGGTGGAAGTAAAAATATTTTTTTGAAAATTTCCCAAACGGATATATTTGATTTGCCACCATTTACAATGTAAGTACCTACACCGTATGTCACCATAAAATTCACAATTGAATTACCAATGTCAAACATGGCAGCATAAGCTAAACCCTTCCATCCCCATATCCCTTCAATTAGGGGAAAAGCAAATAACCCTAAATTAAATCCAGAACACCCCATTGTCAATATTCCTCGATTACCCGATTGGTCATTTTTAAATAATTGGTAACCTAAAAAGGAACAGGTCATACCAAATAAAACGGCAATAGTTGGTAACCAAAACAATTCACCAGACATCTCAACTCTTGTCATAGTACTGATGACGAGTGCCGGAAAGGTAGTATGCATAAGAAATTTTGAAACATGCTTGGCCTCATGTTCTTTGATAAATTCCAATGATTTAAGTACATAGCCCATGGCTATGATCAATAATGCCGATCCAAAGACAACGTTTGGAGAATTCATAAGTTAATCTTTAGGAATGGGTAATGAAATTCTAAAGGTTGAGCCCTTGTTTATTTCTGTATTTTTTAAAAATAATTTTCCTTGATGGTAATTTTCCACGATACGCTTCGCCAAGGTCAGACCTAAGCCCCAACCTCGTTTTTTGGTACTAAACCCTGGGGCAAATATTTTTGAGGTATGTTTTGGCAAAATGCCTTTTCCAGTGTCAGAAATGTCAATTTGAATGGTATTGTTTTTTCCCTCCGACATTTCAATTGAAATCAAACCTGCACCTGCCATCGCATCAACAGCATTTTTACATATATTTTCAATTACCCATTCAAATAAATATTTGTTTACATTGACCTCCTGTTCAGGTGGTAAATGGGATTGGATATCTATAGTGACTTTTGACGAAATTCTGAATTTTAAATAATTGATAAATCCTTGAATTAATTCTTCCAAATTTTCACGTTTTAAAACGGGGGTAGATCCAATATTAGAAAAACGAGTGGTTATGGTATCTAATCTTTGTACATCTTTTGAAAGTTCTTCTACTATTTCTTTGCTAATTTGGGGCTTATCCCGTAAAATTTCAATCCAGGCCGTAAGAGAGGAAAGAGGTGTTCCTAATTGATGCGCCGTTTCTTTCGCTAAACCAACCCAAACTCTATTTTGCTCGGCCCTTCGCGAATAAGAAAAAAAGATGTAACCTAAAAAGCCTAAAATCATAACCACAACCAATTGAGAAAGCGGATAGTACCTTAGAAGCTTTAATAAATTGGAATTACCATAATAAATATATTCTTTCTGAAAACCCATGTCCATTTCAATGGGTTTGTTGTTTTCTAATATGATCTCATTTAATTTTCCTTTTAAAAACTCCTGACGAGCCTCTGTACTGATAACATTTGGAATTTCAATATTATTAGAATTCAAATGTCCACTTCCATCTTTCCAAATAACGGGAATTGTATTGTTTTCATTGATTTTCTTAATTCTTTCAAAAAAGAAATTAATATCAGCATTTTCATCAGAGGTCATCACGTATCGAATCGTTTCAGCATATAATTCAATTTGCTGTTTTTCCCTTTCTTCTAATTTACTTACCAAACGATCCGTAAAATACCACGAGAAGGCTGCCATGATGACAGAGACAAAAATAAATGCCACTTTTAACCAAGTATCTCGATTATAGAATACCAAGGGTAAATTAAAATCAATTCTTTTCATCACCATTTTTCATGCTAATCATACAAATTACCGACCGTTTATCCATAAATGCAAAATTTTTTTATAAAGTACTTTGTATTACATAGTACTTGTTTATATATTTGTGATATCAAACTAAACACCATGGATATAGAAAATGCCAAAGTACAAATGCGGAAGGGGATATTGGAGTATTGTATCCTTCAAATTATTTCTAGGGGTGAGGTGTATGCATCCAATATGCTAGAGGAATTAACTGCCGCAAAAATAATGGTAGTAGAGGGAACCTTATACCCTTTATTAACTCGTTTGAAAAATGCCGGATTCTTGGAATACAAATGGGTTGAGTCGAATGCAGGTCCACCTCGTAAATATTATATTTTAACAGAAAGTGGTCTGGCTTTTTTAGAAGAGTTACACGCTACTTGGAATGACCTTCAACATTCAGTTCAACAAATTATTCAACCTTCAACTCAAACAATCCAATCATGAAAAAGACCTTGACCATCAATTTATCTGGATTCGTCTTTCATATAGAGGAAGATGCCTATTCTATTTTAGAAAATTACTTAGATTCAATTCATAAATATTTTAAATCTTTTGACGGATCCAAAGAAATAATTGCCGATATCGAATCTCGTATTGCAGAAAAATTTCTTGCAATTAGAGATAATGAAAAAACAGAGGCTATTACAAAAGAACATGTAGATGCTTTAATAGCAGCCCTGGGTACAATTGCTGATTTTAAAGAATATGAAATCAATGAACAGCCGGTTTCTCAGGAAAAAAGTGAATCAAGTGGGCATAAAAATGAGCAAAATAAGAAATTTAGGAGAGATTTGTCTCGTAAGAAATTGGGAGGAGTTGCTGCAGGATTAGCTAATTATTGGGATGTGGATCCTTTATGGATTCGATTAATTTTTGTAGTAGGATTCTTTGGTTTAATTCCTTTATTACATTTTTCAAATGTCATATTTTTGGGATACATCATCTGTTGGATTGCCATTCCGGGCGAATACCCTGAAGCTAATCAATTTGGGTATAAACGCTTTTATCGCGATCCAGATAATAAGGTTATCGGAGGTGTTATTGCAGGGATTTCTAAATTCACAGGTTGGGATTTAGGTTTACTTCGTGTGTTAGCAGTCGTTTCAATTTTTGCGTTTGGAACAGGTATTGTAGCTTATTTAGTTATCATGGCTATTACTCCAGAAGCTAAAACGTTAACAGAAAAAATGGATATGGAAGGGGAACCGATTACACTTGAAAATATCGAACAGAAGTTTC
Organism: Bacteroidota bacterium; assembly: GCA_041157165.1. Taxonomy (GTDB): domain Bacteria; phylum Bacteroidota; class Bacteroidia; order Cytophagales; family Spirosomataceae; genus Sandaracinomonas. The sequence goes on along the minus strand of JBEBDG010000038.1, from coordinate 6,145 downwards.
AATCTCACATTGATTCCGAAAATAAAGCAGAAAGTTTTTTTGCCAAAATATTGTTATTCCCTTTCCGAATTATTGCTGCAATTCTTCCGGCATTCAAAGGGATATTGAATGCTATCCGATGGATTGTTCAATATACAGCAGGTGCTATTTTCTTGATTTTGTCTATTGCCTTATTAATTGGTTTATTTTTTGTAACCTCAGTGGGTATTTCTGGCTTAGATCATGGTAATGTTTCAATTGCTTTTGGTGAGGCCATCCCATTATTTTTACTCGTAAATGATTTTCCTGCATGGACATTTTGGGCGGTTATATTAGCTTTTTTACCCATAATCGTATCCATTGGAGTAGGTGGTGCGTCTTTATTAGCAAATCGTAAATTTCATAATAAGGCCTTTTCAATTGTTTCCACTGTTTTGGTTGTCATTGGCTGGGTTGGTATTTTTGGGTCAATTTCTTCCGTTGGCAAAAATTTCTCTAGAACAGCGGCTAGCAACAAAGTGATCGAATATGCAGTGGCTGATAGTAGCAAAAACCTTGTTTTTGATATTCATAAAGAATCCCAAGAGTCCATTTTTGAAAAAATGTTGGGAGATAATCCATTAGCAGATGAAATTTTAGATGAAGATGAGGAGCATGATTTCAATCGAAATGGATTTAATCGTGTCAATATTGAAATCAATGGTTTTTCAGGAAATTCGATTCAAGTGATAGAATTTTTTAAATCCAATGGGAAAGACCGTTCAGAGGCGCAAAAAAATGCAAATGCTATATTTTATGGCATAAAACAAAATCAAAATACCTTACTTTTTGATTCACATTTTGGAATAACCAATAAAAAATTCAGAAATCAGCGCATGAAGGTAAAAGTCCATATACCCTATGGAAAACCTTTTACAATGAGTAAAGAATTTGCCTATTTTATTTCCAATTTAATTGATTCCGATTATTTCGAGCAAGATGATGTTGCATTTGAAAATACAATGTGGAAATTTGACAAAGACCAGGGTTTAATATGTGTTAATCGAAATTTATCAGAATTGCATTCAGGAAGGTCATCATCAGACCAAGATGAGTGGGAGGATTTTGAGCGAAGATTTGAAGATAAAAATAAAGACCATGCAACCTATTAATTGAAGTCTGCATCTTATCAATTATAAACACTTTACGAAATGAAACAATTATATATTTATCTTTCCATCATCATCTGCCTATGTTTATTGTTTTTTTATTCTCCAATAAATGCACAATCTTCTAGAAAATATAAATTATCTGGTTTTCGAGGAGTTGAAATTGGTGGAGCCTTTGAAGTGCATTTAAAGAAATCCCCAACTTTTTATGTGACAGCGGAAGGCCATGAAGATGATCTAGAAAAACTTCAATTTGATATTGAAAAAGGTGTATTAGAGGTGACTTTTAAGGATATGGGAGGAAATTGGGGCTTTAATTTCAAAAATCGCCATCAACATGTGACCTTACAAATTGGATTGCCTGAATTGAAAGAAGCGGAATTTACAGGGGCATCCAAATTAATGATGTCTGGTTTTGGAAATGAGGAAGAAATTAAACTTTATTTCTCGGGAGCATCAAAGGCCATTATTGAGGATATTGATGCAGAAAAATTATCTTTAGATTTATCGGGTGCTTCTAAAGTGAAAGTAAGTGGAAAGGTCGTAAAATTTAATGTAGAATCGTCGGGAGCCTCCTCCATTGAAGCATTTCCATTGATTACCAGAGATTCTGATATCAATTTGAGTGGTGCAAGCAAGGTTGAAATTACCGTAAAAAATAGTCTTCATGTGGATGCTTCTGGGGCCGCTAAGGTTGTTTTTAAAGGAAACCCTTTGGTTAGTAAAGACTTATCTGGCGCCGCAGTTGTTAGAAGGATGGAGTAATTTTTTCTCCTGATTCTATTCGAACTTCTAATTGATTTTCTTTTGGAGGAATCGGGCAGGCATAATTTTTATTGTAAGCACAATAAGGGTTATAGGCATAGTTAAAATCGATTAAAATACCTGAATCATGTAAGTTGGATATGGGGATATCCACATATCGACCGCCTCCATAGGTTTCCTGTGGGGCGGTTTTGTCTTTAAATGGTAAAAATAATTCACCATTTTCATGTTGAAAAAGTTTCATTCTGATAGCTTTTCCATCCAATTGCCCTTCAATTGTTCCCCAAAAGGCTAATTGCTCAACCGTCCCATCCGTCATTGTAATGTTTACTAATTCAGTTTTTGTAGCTTTTTGAACTTTAAAATTGAGAATATATGTTGAATTATAAGGGTAATACATAAGACCTGAAAAAGTCTTTTTATTGATGATTGGGCTTTCTTCTCCCATTTTTAAAGATTCATTTTTCTCCTTTTTCCATTGAACCCAGCTTGTGGAGTCTATAGTAGTTTCCGAAGGTATGGTATCATTTTTGGGAATACTTATATATATGATAATCAATATCAGAGGTATTAAAATCAACCAAATGGACTTACTTTTCATTGCTTTGCCGTATTTTTGTACAAAAATATAAAATAATCTATGTTTACGGGTATTGTAGAGGCCATGGGCCAATTAATTGATAAAAAACAATCAGGAAGCAATGTCGATTTTTGGTTTACTTGCCCGTTTACCTCTGAATTGAAAATCGATCAATCATTGGCACATAATGGTGTTTGCTTAACGGTTGTTGAAATAAAGGGACAAAATTATCGGGTTACTGCTATCGATGAAACTTTGCAAAAAACCAATTTGGGTACATTGAAAATAAATGAGAAGGTGAATTTGGAGCGATGCTTAGCTGCTAATGGAAGATTTGATGGTCATATCGTACAAGGTCATGTTGACACGACTGCTAAAGTTTCTCAAATTGAAGTCTTTGATGGTTCTTGGAAATTCTATTTTGAACATCCACAAAAGCCAGGATTTTTAACTGTTGAAAAAGGTTCTATCTGCGTAAATGGTACGAGTCTAACGGTTGTCGATTCAGGAATCAACTCATTTTCTGTTGCAATTATTCCCTACACATTTGAGCATACGGTTTTTCACCAATTATCGGTAGGACAACAAGTAAATGTTGAGTTTGATATTGTTGGAAAATATTTAGCAAAAATGCAATTAGTTGGCTAATTGCTTTTCTGCGTTATTGGCAAGTTCAAAATTAAATTTAGCCCAGGCAACTTGTTGCAATTGCTTTATTTCCTCATTTCCTAAATTTCCGATGGAGCCTAAATGAGTATGGTGTAATTCTCGGGATGAACCTTCGTATTCACCTTTTTCTATTTTATTTCCAACTATTTGGTATGCTTCTCTGAAAGGAATTCCTGCTAAAACTAACTTATTGACCTCTTCAACAGAAAATAACAAATCATATTTTTTGTCTGCTAATAAGTCAGTTTTAACCTTAATGTGTTGAATCATGTAATGGGTTATCTCCAAACAATCCTTCATTTCTTCAATGGCTGGCATCAATACTTCTTTTGTCAATTGGAATTCTCTATGATAGCCTGATGGTAAATTGGAGCTTAATAAAACCAATTGACTAGGTAAAGATTTCATTTTGTTGGACTTGCCTCTTAATAATTCAGCAACATCTGGATTTTTCTTATGCGGCATGATGGAAGATCCAGTTGTTAGTTCGGAAGGTAATTCAATAAAACCAAAATTTTGTGAATTATATAAGCATACATCCATTGCTAATCGACCGATGGTGTTGGCTAATTGTGCAATGGCAGTTACTAAAAAAAATTCTGTTTTACCTCTCGACAATTGAGCATTCACAACGTTTATGTGTGGAGATTCAAAACCGAGTAATTGGGTTGTTAATAATCTGTCAATAGGAAAAGATGATCCATAACCAGCTCCCGAACCCAATGGGTTTTTGTTTGCCAAACGATAAGCTGCTTCAAACAATTCGATATCTTCCACCAAACTCTCAGCAAAGGCGCCAAACCATAAACCGAAAGAGGAAGGCATGGCTATTTGTAAATGGGTATAACCTGGGAGTAAATCGTTTTTGTGCGTGTTGCTTTTTTCAATTAATAAGTCAAATAAATTTTTTATTGAATGAACTAAATGTTGGATTTCAGCACGCATGAATAATTTAAGGTCAACTAATACTTGGTCGTTTCTAGAACGTCCTGCATGTATTTTTTTGCCTAAATCTCCTAATTTTTGTGTCAACAAAAATTCAATTTGTGAATGAACATCCTCAATTCCTTCCTCTATTTCAAAATTGCCTTTTTCAATTTCGTGATAAATATTCCTCAATTCATTCAATAAAATATCAAGTTCTTTTTTTGTCAAAATCCCTGATTTTTCCAACATGGAAATGTGTGCCATGGAACCCAAAGCATCGTACTTTGCTAATTTTAAATCATATATTGGGTCATTGCCAATAGTGAATTTTTCTATTTTAGCATCTGTCGTTTGATTTTCTTTTTGCCAAAGTTTTGCCACGATTTAGGAATTTTGATATTGAACGTTAGTTTCTAAAAATAATTGCAAATAAGTATTCAATCCCTGTTCTAATTCTTTAAGGAAAATAAATTCATCTGCCGTATGTGATCTACCGGAATGTCCTGGTCCAATCTTAATGGATGGACCCGGAATCAAGGCTTGGTCTGAAAGGGTTGGAGAACCAAATATTGCCAATCCCAATTTTTTGCCAGCTTGTACAATTGGGTGATTTGAATCCATTTTGCTTGAATTTAAACGAATGGAACGTGGAGTTAATTCTGCTTTTAATTCTTTTCTTAAAATTGCAAGGACCTCTTCCAAGCTGTAACATTCATTAACTCTACAATCAATAGTGTATTCGAATATTTCTGGAATCACATTGTGTTGTGAACCACCATTTGCAATGGTTACAGTGCATTTTACGGAACCCAATAAATCAGATGATTTTTCAAAGGAAAAATCTCTTATTTTGAGAATGTCTTCCATTCCCAGATAAATAGCATTGATTCCTTCATTTCTAGCGGCATGTCCGGCTTTGCCTTTTACTTTTGCATCAATGACCATCAAACCTTTTTCTGCTATTGCTAACTGGCAATCAGTTGGTTCACCAACGATGGCAGCATCTATTTTAGGAAATGCGGGGTCCTTTAAAAGGAGTTCTATTCCATTTTTTCCACTTATTTCCTCTTCAGCACTTGCTGCAAGTACTAAATTGAAGGCCAAATCTGTTCTGTCATAAAGTTCAACAAAAACATTAATTAGACATACCAAACTTGCTCCCGCATCGTTGGATCCTAATCCAAATAATTTTTCGTCTTCTACAATGGCCTTAAATGGATCTTTTGTCCATAAGCTATTGGGCTTTACGGTATCATGATGTGAATTGAGAAGAATACTTGGCTTATCCCTTGAAAAATATTTGTTAACACTCCAAACGTTATTTTCAAGGCATTGAAAAGGAATATTTTTTTTGGAAAGGAAATCCTGAACTATTTTGGCTGTACCCGTTTCTTCTTTACTCATCGAAGGGCATTCGATCAATTGAGAAAGTAATTGTTGGGTTTCAAAAAGTACGCTGTCCTTTACCATTATAAACTAATTTCGGTTCCACTATTTTTTTCTAAAATAGCATCTGCATGCATTATTTTTACCACTTTTACCCCTTTTTCGCAAGCTTTTAAAGCATTTTCCAATTTAGGAATCATTCCCTCAGTAACAATATCTTTTTTCTTTAACTCCTCAAAATAGGGAGCATTTATTTTAGCAATAACTGAATGGTCATCTTGTGAGTTCATTAAAACACCTGGCTTTTCAAAACAATAACTCAACTCTATGTCATAAAATGAACTCAAAGCTATGGCAATGGCTTGTGCCATGGTGTCTGCATTCGTATTGAGTAAATCTCCTTGTTCATTTGAGGTAATTGGTGCGATGATAGGAAAAAAATTAAGGTCAATTAAATCTTTTAATTTCTGTCCATCTACTTTAACAATATCCCCAACCCAACCATAATTGATTGGTTCAGGATTGCGTTTTTTACTTAATATCATTTGACCATCTGGACCCGTTAAACCAATTGCATTAATTCCTTTTGCTTGCAATTTGGCAACCATGTTTTTATTGATCCATCCGGCATAAACCATGGTAACAATTTTAAGTGTAGCCTCGTCGGTCACTCGTCTGCCATTGATCATTT
>JBEBDG010000037.1:0-13766 GCA_041157165.1 Bacteroidota bacterium | reverse complement strand
TTTTTCTTTACAACAAGGGGATGAATTATGTATTCAAAAATTTGCCGTAAATCTTTCCTCAGAAAACCATAAACCTTCTTCATTTGAATCAATAGGAACCACCTATTTGAATCGGATTTCTAAAAAAGGATTTGATCAAATGGTTCGTGAACAATCTCAAGCATGGGGAAAAAAATGGGCAATCAACGATATCATTATTGAAGGGGATATCGCTGCACAACAAGGTATTCGATTCAATATTTTTCAATTAAATCAAACCTATACTGGTGAGGATGAACGATTAAATATAGGACCAAAAGGATTCACAGGAGAAAAATACGGCGGTTCAACTTATTGGGATACAGAAGCCTATTGTGTGCCGTTTTATTTAGCCACTGCACCTCAAAAAGTAGCGAAAAACCTCTTGATTTATCGTTGGAAACAATTAGATCGTGCCATAGAAAATGCTGAAAAACTTGGATTTTCTAAAGGAGCTGCGCTTTATCCGATGGTTACAATGAACGGAGAAGAATGTCATAATGAATGGGAAATCACCTTTGAAGAAATCCATCGTAATGGAGCAATTGCTTATGCCATAAAGGATTATGTAGAATATACCGGAGATCGAAAGCATTTGGTAGATTATGGTTGGGAAGTTTTGGTTGGCATCGCAAGATTCTGGGCTCAACGTGTAAATTGGTCTGAAGACAAACAAAAGTATGTAATGCTTGGAGTAACAGGTCCAAATGAATATGAAAATAATGTTAATAATAATTGGTATACCAATTATATTGCAACTTGGTGTTTAAAATATACCCTTGAGGTTCATCAAGAAATTTTAAAAAATTATTCTGCTGAAGCAGCTATTAAGATAGGCGACACCCATTTTACTGATGCTGAAGTCAAGGTATTCCAACACATCATAGCGAATATGTATTTTCCTAAAGATGATAAAAAAGGAATTTATTTGCAGCAAGATGGGTTTTTAGATAAAGAATTAATACCTGTTAAAGATATCCCTAGTAGCCAACGTCCTATAAACCAAAATTGGTCCTGGGATAGAATTTTGCGCTCATGTTATATTAAACAAGCCGATGTATTACAAGGGATTTACTTTTTTGAAGAAAATTTCTCAACAGAAGAAATCGAAAGAAATTTCGATTTCTATGAACCATTAACGGTACATGAGTCATCCTTAAGCCCTTGTGTACATAGTATTCTTGCAGCCAAATTAGGTAAGGAAGAAAAATCATACGAATTTTATACTCGCGCGGCTCGATTAGATTTGGATGATTATAATAATGATACAGAAGACGGGTGCCATATTACTTCGATGGCAGGTACTTGGATGTCAATTGTAAAAGGATTTGGCGGAATGAAAGTAAAAAACAATCAATTACATTTCCGCCCATTTTTACCAAGTCATTGGAACTCTTACTCTTTTAAAATTAACTTTAGAGAGACACAATTAGAGGTAATAGTTAATAAACAAGGTACGAATATTAATATTTTAGAAGGACCTAAAATTGAGGTAATAATTGAAAACTAAATAATATAGTTGAGAGTGGAAAGTGGAGAGTTGAAAATTAAATAACTCTCAACTTTCCACTCTCAACTTTTAACTACAATATTAATTCATTTCAATATCTGGAGTAGATTTATCGGTTAATGGAACTCCACCGCGCTCTTTACGAGCAATTCTACTAAACAAACCTAATTCCTGTTGAAATAAGAAGGTGAAAAATAATTTCACAAATGAAGTATGGTATTTTAGATTTTCATAATATTCTGGCGCCATTGCCTTTAATTTTGGCAAATTATTCCATGGTACAGAAGGCATGTCATGATGTTCATTATGGTACCCAACATTCATATTTACTCCATTCAATGGGCCATAATAACTAAAGGTTTCCTGATTTTTATCTAAAACTAAATAATGTTCTTGAATCCATCTGGCACCTAGTGGATGTAATCCTACAGAAAACAAGAAACTTAATCCTAAATATGCCAAGGCAGGCCAACCCCAAAAATAAACAACTGCTGCATCAAAAGTAAGTTGACAAACAATATTCAAAACAACCCAACGATCTATGACTGCCAATTCAATACAACGAATGGTACGAATAGCTTGAAAGAAGGGATATAACAACAACCAAATTGCTTTCCCTACAAAATAATTATTTATTAATTTGGCTTCCCAATAATCTGGCAAATCAGCATCTAATTCATGAACACCTTGAAAGGCATGGTGTTTTAAATGGTAATTTTTAAAAGAAATTGCAGTAGGTGCCAAGGACGGAAAATTAGCAATTATTCCTGCAAGAACATTCCATGACGTTTTTTTAAATATCAAATTATGAGATGCTTCATGGATACATACAAACAATGTATGAGTTGGGAAGGCTCCAAAAATCCAGGCAACTCCAATAATCCACCACCAAGATTGATCTTTTAATAAATAAGCCAATAAAACTTGAACACCGACACAGGCTAAAATCCACCAAATAGTATTTGGATTTTTTCCAATTAATTGTTTAACCTCTGGATATTTTTTAATGATTTCTCGGGTTCTTTTTCTGTGCGGTTCAGAATTTTCTACCCAAATAAAGTCTGTTGGATGTGACATATTACAAATATAATTTAAATGCAATTTAATGATTTTTACTGACTACTTTTAGCTTTTGACAAGTTTTTGTAGGGTAAAATGACAATATGTCAGCATTTCTATTATTACTTTTTCTTGGCATTTTAATTGATAGTCAGGTTGTCAAAAATTTATTTTTAATCATGGGAAAAATTATTGGAATTGACTTAGGAACCACCAACTCATGTGTGGCCGTAATGGAAGGTAACGAGGCTGTAGTAATTGCAAACTCGGAGGGAAGAAGAACAACGCCTTCAATTGTAGCGTTTTTGGAAAATGGCGAGCGTAAAGTAGGTGATCCAGCTAAAAGACAAGCAATCACCAATCCGCAAAACACCATTTCATCTGTAAAAAGATTTATGGGAAAGAAATATTCTGAGGTAGGATCGGAATTGAAAACAATCTCCTATAATGTAGAACAAGGAAACAACGATACTCCACGTGTAAAAATAGGAGACCGTCTATATACACCACAGGAAATCTCTGCGCAGATTCTAACAAAAATGAAGCAAACAGCAGAAGACTACTTAGGACAAACTGTAACAGAAGCAGTTATAACTGTACCTGCTTATTTTAACGACGCGGAACGTCAAGCAACAAAAGAAGCTGGACAAATTGCTGGTTTGGAAGTAAAACGTATTATTAACGAACCAACTGCCGCTGCTTTAGCTTACGGTGTTGATAAGCAAGGTAAAGACATGAAAATCGCAGTTTTCGACTTGGGTGGAGGTACATTCGACGTATCAATCCTTGAGTTAGGAGACGGTGTATTTGAAGTAAAATCTACAGATGGTGATACTCATCTTGGAGGCGATGACTTCGACCAAGTAATCATTGATTGGTTGGCACAAGAATTCATCACAGATGAAGGTATTGATTTACGTAAAGACCCAATGGCCTTACAACGCTTAAAGGAAGCTGCAGAAAAAGCCAAAATTGAGTTATCCTCTGGTGCGTCCACAGAAATTAATTTACCTTATATCATGCCTGTCAATGGAATTCCAAAACATTTGGTTCGTACGCTAACTCGTGCAAAATTTGAACAATTGGCAGATTCATTAATTCAAAGAACATTAGAGCCATGTCGTCGTGCAATGAAAAATGCAGGATATACAAACTCTGATATCGATGAAGTCATTTTAGTTGGTGGTTCAACTCGTATTCCTAAAATTGCTGATGAAGTAGAAAAATTCTTTGGCAAAAAACCTTCAAAAGGTGTAAATCCAGATGAAGTAGTTGCCATTGGAGCAGCTATTCAAGGTGGTGTATTAACAGGAGAAGTGAAAGACGTATTGTTATTGGACGTAACACCGCTTTCTTTGGGTATTGAAACAATGGGTGGTGTATTCACCAAATTAATTGAAGCAAATACTACTATTCCTACTAAAAAGTCAGAAGTATTCTCAACAGCTGCAGATAATCAACCCTCTGTAGAATTGAATATTTTACAAGGAGAACGTCCAATGGCAAAAGACAATCGTTCATTAGGTCGTTTCCACTTAGATGGAATTCCTGCAGCTCCAAGAGGTGTTCCTCAAATTGAAGTAACTTTTGACATAGACGCAAATGGTATTTTAAACGTATCAGCAAAAGATAAAGGTACAGGTAAAGAGCAGAAAATTCGAATTGAAGCTTCAAGTGGTCTGACGGATGCTGAAATAGAAAAAATGCGTAATGAAGCAAAAGCGAATGAGGCTGCTGATAAAATTGAGAAAGAGAAAGTAGAAAAAATCAACCAAGCTGATTCTTTAATTTTCCAATCAGAAAAACAGCTAAAAGAATATGGAGAAAAACTATCAGATGGCAATAAATCAGCCATTGAAGATGCTTTAACTGAATTGAAAGCAGCACATAGTTCACAAGATTTAGCTGCAATTGATGCAGGGGTTGAAAAACTTAATGGTGCATGGCAGGCTGCTTCGCAGGAAATGTATGCCGCAGGTAATCAGGGAGGAGAAGCTAGTACAGCTGAAGCCAATACAAATGGAACTGATAATGCCGAAGATGTATCTTTTGAAGAAGTAAAATAAGACTTTAAGAGAGTTAATAGTTAAAAAATCCTGGGTTTCCCCAGGATTTTTTTTATGATTCATGAATTGGCTTTATTCGATTCCTTAGCGATTGCGCATCTCTTTGGTTTTTAAAAGCTAAAATTTCAGCAACTATAGCTATCGCAATTTCATCAGGACCTTCAGCCCCTAAATCCAAACCAATAGGAGAGTGAATTGTTGTCGGAAGTTGAATTGAACCTCCACCTAAATTATCTTTAATTTTTTGTAATCGTTTACTTGGACCTAAAATTCCCCAATATGCAATTTGATCTTGATTGTATAGTTCTTTGCAAATGGAAATATCCCTCTCTAAATCATGTGTCATACAAACTACATAATCACCCTTTTGGATCTCCTTAACATCCTCCCAATCATAACAAGCTTTACACAAATTTTTAATTGAGTCCTTCATTTTTAACACATTGCCAATCCAATGAATTTTCCATCCTAATTGATGACAAATTTTTATTAAACTATGAGAATCAAATTGATTTCCAAAAATCCATATTCTTGGTTGGGGAGGGATATATTCAATTAAAGTAATCTGATCATTTTCCCATTGTAAATTATTAGACAAATGTTTTTCTTCAACAATAGAAATTAATGATTCATTATCTTCTAAAAAATTCCAGAAATTACGAATTATAAGTCCATCTTCAGAACCCAATGCGAATTCCATTAATTCTTTAAATTGAATGATTCGATCTCTATTCGGGTCGATTAAAATATCAATTTTACCGTTACAACCTAAACCAATTCCAAGAGCAAAAGGATCTTCATCTCGTGTATCATAAGTTACAACCTTTATTTTTTGACTTTCAATAGCCAAACGTGCCTTTTTCAACATATCTCCCTCAAGACAACCACCACTAATACTACCAACCCAATTACCATTTTCTAATATTAACATTCGAGCGCCAGTCCGCCGATAGGCAGAGCCTTCTACTTGAATGACAGTTGCTAATGCCAATGGAGTATCTTGCTGTAAAGCTTCGTTTAATTTCTCAACAATTTCTACCCACTCTTTCATTGCAAACCTTTAAGTTGTTTTTCCAAATAAGACAGTACAAAATCCATATCATCAGGATTGTTCATAAATCCCATTGATAATCGAACACTTGAAAGTGCTAAAGTATCTGATAACCCTAAAGCCTTTAAAACATGACTTGGTTCTTTTGATTTTGCATTACAGGCAGATCCATTAGACAAGGCTAGAGAAGACAAAATTTGAAACAATTCCTCCCAATCGATATTTTGTACAGAAAAATTCAATATGCTTTGAACACCACATAAACTTGAATTTAATTTTATTTTTCCTTCAAAATTATCTAAAAGCATCCTTTCAAACTTTCTTTTCCATTCTGAATATAAAAGATTTTTATCTAATAGTTGAGGTATTAATTCAATAGCCGCAGACAATCCAATTATTTGATGAGTAGGTAAAGTTCCTGATCTTAAACCTCTTTCTTGATTTCCACCAAAAATAATTGGATGCAAATAAATACTTTCATTATTTATAACTAAACCACCAATACCTTTAGGACCATAAATTTTATGTCCAGAAAAACTTAATAAATCAGGCAAAAAATGTTCATTTAAATCTATTTTCCCTAATGCCTGAGTTGCATCACAATGAAAAACAATTTGATTTTCTTGAGCGATTTTAAGTATTTCTTGCATGGGTTGAATATGGCCAGTTTCATTATTAACCCACATAATGGAAATAAGTTTGGTATTTTCTTGAATGCACTCTTTCAGTTCAACCAAATCAATAATGCCATCTACATTTGGTTTTAGATAGGTGACATCCCAACCCAAATTTTCATAAAAATAAAATACCTCTAAAACAGATTTATGTTCAGTCAAGGATGTAATCAAATGACCTTTTTCAGAAAAATTTTTTAAAAAACCTTGAATGGCTAGATTATTACTTTCTGTGGCTCCAGAGGTGAAAATAATTTGACGATTCTTTACTTTAAAATAGGTAGCCACACGCTGCCTTGCATTTTCTATTGCTTCTTCAGCTTTCCATCCAAAAATATGCTGTTGTGAACCAGAATTACCAAACTCTAATTGCAGAATTTCATTCATTGCTTCTAAAACAGAAGGATGAATTGGTGTTGTTGCTGCATTATCTAAGTAAATCGGAAAATTCATTTATGCACTTGTTATTGAATCCCAAAGTAGTATACGATAATGAAGTGAATCTAAAGCAGCTTGTTTAGCTTCTTCCCATTTCTTTTCATCATTGCCACATAATTGCTCCATCATATCATAGGCTAAATGAGAATGTGAATCGCCATCTACTTCAATATGACGATCAAGATAATATAATAAGGTATTACAATTTTTGCTTGGATCGCTTTTCAAATGATTTACAATTTTAGTAAACATGGAAGGAATTAAATCTTCTCTACCAAATGTGAAAATAGCGGCAATTTCATGTATTTTTTTAGTTTGAATTGAATGAAAAGTAAAATGTAAAAATTGTTTTAATCTATTATCAATTTGCAATAATTGAATTCTTTTAATTACATCCTCTACATTTTTAGCCTCTAATAGAATTTCCAAATCACTTACTACAGGAATATTTAATTCATTCATTGCCTGCAAATATAATTCAAAATGACTAATTGGATTTCCAAATTGATCAACATCCGATTCTTCCCCAAAGACAATTTCATTAATCAAACGTCTAGTTTGAGGATTTCCAACTGGTTTCCAAGGTAAAGAGGTACAAGTAAACTCCGATTGAAGTTTCTTAACTAAACTCATAAAATCCCAAACGGCAAAAGAATGAAATTGCATAAATCGCTTTAAATCATCGTAGGTATTTAAATAACGATTTATTGGATGATCTACTAATTTATCTTGCAAAGGTTTGATTTGAACCTTTAAACTATTTAGGCTTGTGTTCATAATGATACAAATATAAAAAAAAGTCCCGTTTCCGGGACTTTATTAAAAGCTTAAGCTATTTTCTTTATAATTGCTTTAAAGGCTTCTGGATGGTTCATTGCTAAATCAGCTAAAACCTTTCTATTCATTGTCATTCCAGATTTATTGTATTTACCCATAAATGACGAATAGGAGAGACCTTCTTGGCGAACTGCAGCATTGATACGTTGTATCCATAAACCGCGGAAATCTCTTTTCTTAACTTTACGATCACGGTATGCATATTGCAAACCTTTCTCAATTTTGTTTTTGGCTACGGTCCAAACATTTTTACCGCGACCATAAAAGCCTTTTGCTAGCTTTAGGATTTTTTTTCTTCTTGCTCTTGAAGCAACATGGTTGACACTACGTGGCATAACTTTTTGTTTTTTGACATGAGGCGTTTCTTTTCGAAATCTTTAGCCTACATCAGGTTGAACAATAACTAAATTGGCTTACGCAAGACCTAATAAAACATTTACACGGTCTTTGTCTGCCGGAGAAACTAACGTTGCGTGTACTAAATTACGCTTTTGTTTAGTTGTTTTCTTGGTCAGGATATGGCTATGAAAAGCGTGTTTACGCTTAATTTTACCAGTTCCTGTTACTTTGAAACGCTTTTTCGCTCCAGAGTTACTTTTAATTTTTGGCATTCTTTTAAAATTAAATTAAAAATTGGAATGCAAAAGTAATAATTTACTTCCAAATTCCATAAAATTGATTACTTATTTTTTGCTTGCTTTCGGGGAAAAAATGATGGACATTCTTTTACCTTCTAATTTTGGCATATCGTCCGGCTTCCCTATGTCTTCAAGACCTTTGGCAAAATTTAATAATAACATTTCACCACGTTCTTTGAAAACAATCGTACGACCTACAAAATGAACATAAGCCTTTACTTTTGCGCCTTCTTTCAAGAAGTTAACAGCATGCTTCAATTTAAAATTAAAATCATGCTCGTCTGTATTAGGACCAAAACGAATTTCTTTAATTACAGTTTTAGTTGCATTCGCTTTGATTTCTTTTTGCTTTTTCTTTTGATCATACTTGAATTTAGCATAATCTATAACCTTACAAACTGGAGGTACAGCATTGGGAGATATCTCAACCAAATCAAGTCCTTGTTCTTCAGCAATTGCCAAAGCTTTTGCTATGGATACAACTCCTTGTTCGACATTTTCTCCAACTAAACGTACTTCATTAACCCCACGAATATTTTGGTTAATTCTGTGTTGGTCCTCTTCACGTTTAGGTCCTCGGTAATTGTTGTTTGGGCGTAAAGCCATATTTTAAATATATTAAATTGTTTTAATTCGAAATCTATAATAAAATTAACGTTTTTGCAAAAAAATAGTTCCAATAAGGGTATAATATCAAATTATTGTTGCGAATTAAAAGTTAATTGATGAATTTCTTCTTGAGCAAGTGCCATAAAGGCTTCCAAAGTCATTGATCCTAAATCACCATGACCTTTTTTACGAATGCTCACTAATCCCTCCGCCTGTTCTTTTTCTCCAACGATAATCATAAATGGTACTTTATGCACTTCTGCATCGCGTATTTTCCTACCTATTTTTTCATCTCGATGATCTACGTATCCTCTTAGATCTTGTTCTTGCAAACGTAAAAATAATTCATTTGCGTAATCCTCATACTTTTCTGAAATAGGTAACACGGCTAATTGGTCAGGTGAAAGCCATAATGGGAAATTTCCTCCGGTATTTTCAATTAAAATAGCAACAAATCGCTCTAATGATCCAAATGGTGCTCTATGAATCATCACAGGACGATGTTTAAGATTATCAGAGCCGGTATATTCCAATTCAAATCGTTGTGGAAGTTGGTAATCGACCTGTATGGTACCCAATTGCCACTTTCTACCAAGGGCGTCTTTTACCATGAAATCCAGTTTTGGACCATAAAATGCAGCCTCGCCATATTCAACAACGGTTGGTAAACCTTTCTCCTGAGCTGAGCGAATAATGGATGCTTCTGCTTTATCCCAATCTTCATCAGAACCAATGTATTTTTCACGATTTTCCTTATCTCTCAAGGAAACTTGTGCACTGTATTCAGTAAAACCTAAAGCCTTAAAAACATATAAAACCAGATCAATTACCTTCATAAATTCACCTTCAACTTGGTCTGGTCTACAAAAAATATGCGCATCGTCTTGGGTAAAACCCCTTACACGTGTTAAACCGTGTAATTCACCATGTTGTTCATATCGATAAACTGTTCCAAATTCTGCTAAACGCAGGGGCAGATCTTTATAACTTCTAGGTTTAGTTTTATAAATTTCACAATGGTGAGGGCAATTCATTGGTTTTAGGAAAAATTCTTCACCTTCTTCTGGTGTTCGAATTGGCTGAAAAGCATCTTTTCCATATTTGGCATAATGACCTGAGGTCACATATAATTCCTTACTGGCAATATGTGGGGTTACTACCGGTGAGTATCCTGCTCTTATTTGTGCTCTTCGAAGGAAATTCTCTAATCGTTCTCTTAATAAAGTACCTTTAGGCAACCATAAGGGTAGTCCCATGCCTACTTTTTCGGAAAAAGCAAATAATTCCAACTCTTTACCAAGCTTACGATGATCTCGTTTTTTTGCCTCTTCTAATAGGAACAAATACTCCTCAAGTTCTTTGGCCTTAGGGAAGGTAATTGCATAAATACGAGTCATTTGTTTACGTGTTTCATCACCTCTCCAATAGGCCCCTGCAACACTTAACAATTTAACTGCCTTAATTAAACCTGTTTGTGGAATATGAGGTCCTTTACACAAATCGGTAAAGTTCCCTTGTTGGTAAAATGTTATAGAACCATCTTCCAATCCTTCCAACAATTCTAATTTATATTCATCACCTTTCTCTTTAAAATAGGCAATAGCATCATTTTTGGAAACATCCGAACGAATAAATTCATTCTTGGCCTTGGCCAATTCTATCATCTTTTCTTCAATTTCTTTAAACTGATCGGATCCAAATTCCTTCCCACCTAAATCAATATCATAATAAAATCCATTCTCTATAGCAGGGCCGATTCCAAATTTAGTTCCAGGGTATAATGATTCTATTGCCTCAGCCATTAAGTGAGCAGAGGAATGCCAATACGTTTTCTTGCCGTCTTCGTCATTCCATGTTAATAACTGAATTTTTGCATCTTCATTTATTTTTGAAGAAGCATCTACAACCACATCATTTACTTTTGCAGAAAGCACATTACGTGCTAAACCTTCTGAAATAGACAAGGCAATATCCATTGGGGAAATTCCCTTTTCATATTCTCGAACTTGTCCGTCAGGAAAAGAAATTTTAATCATTCTAAAAAAATTTGTGCAAAGGTACAAAATATACCTTAATTTATTGATTTAAATTAATTATCGAATCTATTTTAATATTTGTTGAATCATTTCTTGTAAAATAGTTCTGATAAAATTTTATAAGCCATCGCTTTTGATTAACACGTTTTATTCCAAGAGAATCGATTACATTTTTTGCTTCTACTTTCTTGCCTTGATAAAGCAATGAAATGGCTTTCCAGTATTGCGATTCGGGATACAATCCATTTACAGGATCAATTTTTTCAAAATAAAGAGTTGCCTTGGCATAATGGTGAATATCAAAGTAAAATTTTGCCAAATCAAAGACCAGTTCTTGATTCGAAGGTAATAATTGAAGTGTTTTTTGAAATACTTTTTCAGCTTGATCAAATTTTCTCATTTTGGACAAAAATTTAGCCCAATAATTTAAATAATATGCATCTAATGGATATCTCTGCAATACTTCTAAACATACTTTTTGATAGGCTAATGGAGTTGAAACATTTGAACCGTATTTCAAATATGTTTTAACTAAAAAATCATTTTGGTAGTCTTTGAGTGTATTTTTTGAAAAATAAGAAATAACGAATGACGTATCACCAGAAAGTAAGTGACTGCCAATCAAATTAAATTCATCTTTTTCAGAAAGTTTATCTTTAACTTGAATCATGTTAAATATATTTTTAGCAGCCCCTTTAATACCACTGTTTGCATACAATTCAAAAAACATTGGCAAATTTTCTGAAGTTTTATTGGCAGAAAAGGTTGATAAATTGGTTAGTTCAGTAGCTTCTTGAAGATTGCCTAATCGAACATTTACCCACGCATTCAGAAAAATATATTCTTCATTTATTTCATTTGACTTATTAAAAAGTTGATCCAAATCAATTTTAGCTAAATGGTATTGATGAGATAAAAAGTAAGCTCGAGCACGATAAAATAATAATTGAGGTTGTGGATTTTCATTTATCAATGAAGTTAAATAGACAATCTGTTTACTTACATCAAGTGGTTTATCAAAAATTTCCAAAGGGGGTATTTCTTCCCCTTTATTTTCCATTTTAGGCTTACAACTGAAAATAAAGATTGAAAACAACAAATAAATCAAAAATCTTAGAGCCATTGAACCATTTTCTTAATTAACCATTTCACTCGTAGGGTGTACGGAGGATAAATCATTTTTAAAAAATTAGTTTTTTGAATTAGAACAGATTTTTGATTGGAGAATTCTAAAAATCCAAAATACCCAGTAGTTTTTCCTATACCTGAATGGTTGACGCCACCAAAAGGTAAGGAAGGGTGACCAAATTGAATCAAACAATCATTAATTACGACTGTTCCCGAACTTGTATGACTCAAAACGAAGGATTCAAAATCCTTGTTTTGACTAAAAATATATAATGACAAGGGCTTTTCATTTTGATTAATTTGCTTAATCAATTCCTCTTCAGATGAAAAAGTTAAAACGGGCAAAATTGGTCCAAAAATTTCATCTTTCATGATTTGCATTTCAGATGACAAATTCGTTAAAATGGTAGGAGAAATAAAATGATCAACTTCATCACAATTTCCACCTTCAAAAACATTTGCTCCTTTGCCTATAGCATCTTCAAGTAAATGCATCAAACGCTGAAAATGTCTTTTATTAACTATGCGGCAATAATCTAAAGATTCTTGGGCTTGAGTGCCAAAACTATTCAAAATTGACTGTTTTAAAGATTCTAGAAATTTCAAATAGATGGATTCATGAACTAATAAATAATCAGGAGCTATACAAGTTTGTCCATTGTTAAAAAATTTCCCCCAAATAATTTTCTGAGCTGCTGAATCGATATCTGCGGAGGAATCAATAATTGCGGGAGATTTACCACCTAATTCCAATGTTACAGAAGTCAAATGCTTGGAAGCTGCTTCCATGACTTTTTTTCCTATCATTGGACTACCCGTAAAAAAAATATGGTCAAATTTTTGTTCTAAAAGAAAGGAAGAAACTTCAGCGTTTCCCTCAAACACACACACTTCACTTTTATCAAACAAAGTGGAAATCATTTTTTTAATAAATGAAGAAACACTTGGGGTCAATTCAGAAGGCTTTAAGATAGCCGTATTACCTGCTGCAATTGATAAAACAAGAGGACAAATACTTAAATTCAAAGGATAATTCCACGGAGAAATGATTAAAGAATTGCCCTTAGATTCTTTTTGAATATACGCATTCGTACCCATTAAAAAGAGCGGAGCTGAAGTTTTTTGGGGAGACATCCATGATTTCAATGAAGAAATGGCATGGTTGATTTCATGCTTAATACCAAAAATCTCTGCAATCAAAACCTCTGAGGAAGGTTTTTTGAAATCATCATACATTGCTTGACAAATTTCATCTTGATGGGCCAAAATATATTCTTTCAATCGTTTTAACTTTGAAATTCTTTCAGAGGCACTTGAATTCCTCAGTCGATTAATAGCATTTTGCTGCAATATTAACACCTCTAAAATCTGATTCTCGATATCAATTGAAAGCTTTTCCATATTAACCAAATAATTGATTTAAACTCAATTCCAAACTTGCAAAATATTGATGATTCCCATTTGGCTTTCTCCAACTATTGCCAGCAATGTACCAAAGGCCATCACCAGGAAAAACTGCAAAAGATTCTCTATTTTTCAATTTTTCTAAAGCTTTTTCAGAAACAAATTCTCCTATATACAATTCATTCATTAATTCTTGAATTGATTCAAATTTAATTTGTTCAATTTGAGCCTCATTTCCGTTTGTAATATAATTGAATTTTCGCTGGGAGAATGACATTTCGCCCTCAACTAATATCCA
>JBEBDG010000036.1:0-13778 GCA_041157165.1 Bacteroidota bacterium | reverse complement strand
ATTTTATTTCCAGACAAAAAAAGTGCCATAGCAATTGCTCTGTCTCAAAAGTTACAATGTAAAAGTTCCTTTGCGCTAAAAGGTTTAACGTATTTATCAGGATTTCTTTTATTGCAAATGAAAAGAGATGAAGAAGAATTGTCTGATTTTCCTGCTTTTTGTGAAATATATTTAGGCTATAAAAATGTTTTTCACGATCTGATTTCATCCGATTTGCAAAAATCAATTATTGAAATTTTATTATTAAATGATGTATTGAAAGCGGAGGATAGCTTAATTTTTGCAGATTCTTTTGAAGAGTCAGACGAATTAGACCAAGGGATTTGGGTTAAGTTTTTGAATAGAAAATTAATTTTATTTATTTCAATTGCAATGATTCTTTTAAGCTCTATTGTATATTTTACCCAATTTAGAACTAGTGAATCGATAGCAATTTCAGAAGAGGAAGAAATAATACCTTTAGATAGTCTAACGAAGCTAAGTGATAGTTTAACACAAGTTGCCATCGATTCATCTAAATTACAGTCAGATTCTACCAAAAATTTATATTGGACCATCGGGAAAAATTTTTGGGTGCCTAAACAATCTTCAATTGTTCAATTGCATACATTTCTAACGGATTCGACCGCTAAAGAAGCACTTATTTTGCCTTGTTTTGAAATAGCTTTTAATTCGGAGAATGATCAATTAACCCAAACAAAAGAATATTTTTTTAAGCGATTTACAGAGGGTTTTCAAATATTCAAAGAGGTTAGGC
The DNA here is from genome assembly GCA_041157165.1 of Bacteroidota bacterium. Classification (GTDB taxonomy): domain Bacteria; phylum Bacteroidota; class Bacteroidia; order Cytophagales; family Spirosomataceae; genus Sandaracinomonas. The sequence continues at coordinate 13,021 of JBEBDG010000036.1, read as the reverse complement.
TTGAAATTTATGCTTTTTCAGAAAAAGATTCACAATCGGCCTTAAAGAGAGGTTTTTTATTAAAAAATCGTCTCGTTGGAGAGGGATTGAGTCCAAAACGTATCAATGTTTTACCTATTTCGGGTGGAATTTCACCTGATGCAAGTATTCCATTGAATGCTCAAGTTGTATTTAAAGTAATTAAATAATTCTTGGATTTAAAAGAATGTAATTCTTTGGTGTTTTCTTAATAAAATCCAATTAATTTGCTTATATTATTACAAATGAGTACCTTTGTACTTTGTTTGTACAAAAATACATCCGCGAAACTCTTTTTGTTTTTATTTTTCCAATGGGATTTTAGGTCAAGGGTTAATTACGGATGTGTTTGTCACCGTAATTAAATATTGATATGAGTCAAAAAGTTCGTTTTGATGAGCTCTCTTTATCCGAGGGTATCATGGAAGCAGTAAAAGAAATGGGTTTTGAGTTTGCTTCACCCATTCAATCAGAAGCAATCCCTTTTGTATTAGAGGGAAGAGATGTAATAGGTCAGGCACAAACCGGTACTGGAAAAACAGCAGCATTTGGTATTCCATTAATTGAACATATTATTCCTTTCGAAAAATATGTTCAGGCAATTATTTTATGCCCAACTCGTGAATTAGCATTGCAGGTTACAGAAGAGATGAAGAAGCTGTCAAAGCACATTAAAGGTGTTTGGGTAACTACAGTGTATGGAGGCGATTCAATTGAACGTCAAATAAAATCATTAAAGGCAGGAGCCAATATTGTGGTTGGTACACCAGGACGTGTAATTGATTTAATTGAGCGTAGAGCATTGAAATTAGATCGTGCTGCAAAAATTGTTCTAGATGAAGCGGATGAAATGTTAGACATGGGATTTAGAGAAGATATTGAAAGTATCTTAGAAGAATTGCCAGATGAGCGTCAAACTGTTTTATTTTCAGCTACTATGTCAAAGCCTATTATGGCATTGACGAATCGTTATTTGACAAATCCAAAGTTAGTTAAGGTTGTTAAAAATGAAATAACCAACGATAACATCGAACAGCTTTATTTTGATGTCAAAGGTAAGGCTAAAATGGAAGTCACAACTCGTTTAATCGATTTTTATAATCTTAAGTTGTTACTAATATTTTGTAATCAAAAAAAGCGTGTGGATGAGGTAGTTGAGGAATTAATGAATCGTGGTTATGCTGCCGAAGGGCTTCATGGTGATTTACGTCAAAACCAGCGTACCCAAGTAATGAACCGTTTCCGTTCTGGAGCAGTTTCTATTTTGGTTGCTACTGATGTGGCCGCTAGGGGCTTGGATGTCGATAATGTAGATGGCGTAATCAATTACGATATTCCACTAGATGAAGAATACTATGTACACCGAATCGGTCGTACAGGTCGTGCTGGCAAATCTGGAAAAGCATTTACCCTAGTGGTAGGATCGGAACGCAATCGTTTGCGTGAAATCATGAATTATACCAAAGTTAAAATAGACAAGGGTGTTATTCCTACTTTTACGGATGTTGTAGGTATTAAAAAAGGGATGTTTATTGAACGAGTGAAGGAAACGATAGAAGAGGGTGGTTTGGAATTGTTTGATGACGTTTTAGAAGCTTTACACCACGCAGGTTGTAGTACAGAGCAGGTAGTTTCGGCACTGGTTAAAATGAACATGGGTGTGGCAAAAAATGAATTTGCTGATGAAAATTTAGATGGTGAATTAGATCGTCAATCAAGAAAATATGGTAGAGATGATCGAGGAAGTGGACGAGATCGTGATTGGGACCGTAGAGGCGCTGGAAGATTTGATAGAGGTGGTGATAGAGGCGACCGTAGAGGAGGAAGAGATAGAGATCGTGGAGGAGATCGTGGCCCAAGAGTAGATCGGGAGGGAAAACCTTTTAGATCAGATGCCAATATGGTGAAATTATTCGTAAATATTGGTTTTAATGAGAAAATAAGTCCATCTAACATCGTTGGAGCATTTGCAGGTGAAACAGGTATTCCTGGCAGTGCTTTAGGACACATACAAATTGAAAATAGACATACCTATGTGGATATTCCAAAAGAATATGTAAAAGATGTTTTAGATAAAATGACTGGAGCCCAAATTAAAGGAAAAAGGGTAATGGTTGAAGTAGCTAAAGGAAGATAAATAAAAGGGCCAAATGGCCCTTTTTTATTGCATATGCTTTAAATAAAATATTTGCTTAGGGGCTAATTTGCTAGGAATATAAATCGAACCTTCAAAAAAGTGAATTATAAAATTAAATGATTCATTTTTTTCAATTCTTTGAACCTTGTTATAAAAATTAGAATCCCGATACGGATCTAAAATTAATACAATTTGAGAAGATTTATTTTTAAAACAATTTAATTCTTCTAAAGTATTGATTATTAATATATTATAGCCATTAAGTTCAGATTTAGTTGAGAGATAAGTGTTTAAATTATGGATAAAAAGAGTGTGATCGAATTTCCATAAAGATGGATTGATTACCTTGTTATAAAGGTCATAAACCAATGGAGAATGCAAGCCATGGGCAGTTTGTGCCTTCCAAAAAAAAATCATTTTTTGAATAATTCGGTACATCAATTTAAAAGTGTTTTAGGTATTAATGGGAAGGGAGGTATTTTTACTAAAAAATTTTCCTTTGTATCTAAATTGGTAAAACTATAGTGACCAGACATTTTTCCAATTTGAGTGGTCAATGGGCATCCTGATGTATAGGTAAACGAAGTGCCTGGTTCAATAACTGGTTGTAAGCCTATTACGCCTAATCCTGAAACATGTTCAATTTTTCCACCAGATTCCCATATTTTCCAAAATCTACTTATTAATTTAGTTGGATGAGATGTCAAATTTTTTATTGTAATTTGGTAACTAAAATAATAAGTAAAGGGTTTTTGTAGTTGCTGATCTTGCAATTGTGTTGTCTCAACCGATATATAAATCCCATTTGAAATTGCTTCGCTCATAATTTAAAGTGTGATGACAAAGTTAAAAGATTTGTTTATAAATGATTGGAGAAATGTATTAGAACATACTTTTGATGAAGATTATTTTAACGAATTAGAAACAAAATTGCTAGTTGAATATCAAAATTACAAGGTTTATCCACCCTACAATGAATTGTTTAATGCTTTTAATGATAGTTCATTTGAATCCACTAGAGTAGTCATTATTGGACAGGACCCGTATCATCAACCCAATCAGGCTCATGGATTGTCTTTTTCAGTTTCCGATGGAATAGCTTTTCCACCATCTTTGAAAAATATTTTCAAAGAAATTGATTTGTCTTTTGAACAGATTTCATTTAGATCTTCTGGAAATTTAACTCAATGGGCAAGGCAAGGAGTTTTATTATTAAATGCTTCTTTATCTGTTAGGGAAGGGGAACCTAATTCCCATCATAAATTAGGTTGGCAAACATTTACATTAGAGGCGATTCAACAACTAAATTTTAAAAAGAAACATGTGGTTTTTATGCTTTGGGGAAATTTTGCTCATCAATTTGAAAAGTATATCGATTCCTCCAAACATTTTATTTTAAAAGCAGCACATCCTTCTCCTTTATCTGCTAATAAAGGGGGTTGGTTTGGAAATAATTGTTTCAAAATTTGTAATGAAATTCTAATCTCTACTAACCAAAATCCTATTGATTGGAATGTATAAAGGTTAATTTTGAAGGGAAATAGACATATTTATTTGGAAATTCTGCTGTAAAAAAGGCACTTACAATTTGTTCAATTGAATCAGTTGTATCTTCTTGTGATTCTTCATGTACCCAACATTGTAAACTATATCCTTTTGAATCAGGCTCTTGATGTGAGTTGATTTCTAATAAATAGATTTGATTGATAAATTCGAATTTATTTAATTCAGGAATAATTATTTTTCTTATTGCCAATATGGCATCCTCTTCAATAGTGGGATCTACGAAAAGTGATAAATTAAATTGTATCATGTATAAGTTATGATTTTAACGCTTCAAATAATATTTCTACAGTATGCTTTCCGGTTTTACCTATACCATCCTTAATTTGATGTCTGCAGGAGGTTCCATTCATCGCAATTATGTCCGTAGATTCTTTTACATTTCTTAGCCGGGGATAGAGCACTAATTCAGCTATTTTTTGAGACAAAGCATATTTATTTTTCTCATATCCAAAAGAACCTGCCATTCCACAACATCCACTTGGAATTAATTCTGTTTTGTAATTTTCTGGTATTTCTAATGCAATTCTGGTTTTACTTAATCCAATACTCGCTTTCTGGTGGCAATGCCCATGAAGTAATACTTTCTTAGATTCACTTGTAAATAAACTGGATTTTATTTTTCCTTTCTTGTATTCATTAGCTAAAAAATCATCAATTAAGAGTATTCGATTTTTGATTATTTCAGAGTCGTTTTGAAAGGAAGAATCTACTATTTTAGGGCCCTCATCTATAAAACAGAGTAATGCACTCGGTTCTACTGTAAGAATAGGAAGATGATTAGGATAAGATCTTAGAATTTCAATATTATTTTCCATCAATATTTTTGCTGTCTTAACCATTCCTTTGGAAAGATAGGATCTGCCAGTTATAATTTGATTAGGAATTTCAATCCCATAACCTAGGGAATTTAATAAAAGAACAGCCTTTTGACCAATTAAAACATCATTATAATTGGTGAATTCATCTGCAATTAATATTACTTTCCCGTTTTTATATTGATCTTGTTTATTTATGTTGGAATATTTATCAAACCATTTTTCAAGTGTATTAAAATGTAATTTGGGTAAACTTCTGTCTTTAGCAAATCCTACAATAGATTTGACGATGCCAGCACTTAATGGAAAAGAATTGATGAAATTATATATCGGTGCAATTGGTCTGAAATATTTTTGAATTAGTGGAAAATGACCAATAATTTTATTTTTAAAAGGTATTCCATTTTTTTCATATTGTTGGGCCAATACCTCCGCTTTTAATTGAGTAATATCTACCCCTGAAGGACATTCAGTTTTACAAGCCTTACAAGATAAACATAAATCCAATACTTCATTAAGTTCTTTACTTTCAAAACCCTGAGAATTAGAGTCACTCAAAATTTGTCTTAAAATATTCGCTCTTGCCCTAGTGCTATTTTTTTCATTTAGGGTGGCCATGTAACTTGGACAAAGTGTTCCACCAGATAAATGACTTTTTTTACAATCACCGGATCCGGAACATTTTTCAGCCAAAATCAAAGGTGTTTTAATCGAACCATAATCAAAAAATAATTGTTCAAAAGTGTGTTTTTGATCAATTTGCATTCTAAAGTCCTCATCCATCGGAGGTGTATCAACAATTTTTCCTGGATTTAAAATATGATTAGGATCAAATAGGTTTTTAACTTCTTTGAATAGTTCGTAGATCTCATTTCCCATTAATTTAGGAATGAATTCTCCTCTTAATCTTCCGTCTCCATGTTCTCCACTTAAAGCGCCCTTGTATTTTTTTAGAATGGTTACAGTTTCCTCAAGAATACTCCTAAATTGTATTCTACCTTTTTTTGTTTTTAAATTGATGAATGGTTCGATATGTAACTCACCAGCACCTGCATGTGCATAAAAAGCTGCTTTCACTTGATGCTTTTTTAGTAAATTCTGAATATCATCAACATAATTTGGTAAATCAATAGGGTCAACTGCACAATCTTCAATTAAGTTTACAGCTTGCTCATCTGCAATTAAATTTCGAATTAAGCCTAATCCTGCCTTTCGAATATCCCAACCCTTGTAAATTTCCTCGTTTTTTAGAATGGGATAGGCATATCCAAGATTTGAATTGGACAATTGTTGAATTACCTTCAGAATTGTTTCATCTAAATCATTGATAGAATTATGTCTAAATTCTACCATTAAAATGGCTTGGGGATCTCCGGAAATAAAATCTCTATTTTGTTCAAATTGGGGATGTCCCTTGGTAAAGGATAAAATAAAATCATCCACCAATTCAGATGCTAAAGGATTGAATTTTAAGACTTCGATATTTGCAAGCATAGCCTCGTGAATAGAGGTGCAATGAACACAAAGTAATCTTACTTCCTCTGGAGGTAATTCTAAAAGTTGTAATTTTGCAGCATGAACAAGTGCTAAAGTTCCTTCCGATCCCGTCAATAATGCAGATAAATTGAAGTTTTTACCATTTGGATGAAAGGGTTTCATTTCGATCAATGCATCCAATGCATATCCTGTATTTCTTCTTTTGACACTCTTTTTGGGAAACTTTTCCCTTATGAGTTCTTGAATTTCATGATTGTTTAAAATGCGATGAAGTTCTTTATAGATTTTTCCTTCTAAATTGTTTAATTGAGTTTTTGCATAAAATTCTTCAACACTAAGATCATGAGTATGAATTTCGGTCCCATCACTTAAGAAAGCCTTTAATTCAAGTACATGATCTCTTGTATTTCCCCAAACAATAGAATGTAAACCACAGGAGTTATTACCTATCATTCCGCCAATCAAAGCTCTGTTAGAGGTGGAAGTTTCAGGTCCAAAAAACAACCCCGTTTCTCTTAATTGACTATTTAAATCATCTCGTATGATGCCAGGTTCAACCCAAGTTGATTTTTCTTTTTTATGAGTTTGTAGAATCCGGTTGAAACCTTTTGAAATTTCTACGATAATATCTTTTCCAACGACTTGTCCGGCTAAAGAAGTACCTGCACCTCTTGGAATTAATTTAGATTTAGTTTTATTAGCAAATTGAATAATTCTTTTTAAATCTTTTGGATTAGTTGGTTTTACGACACCAGTTGGTTGAACTTGGTAAACGGAGGCATCAGTTGAATAAATTCTTTTTTGAATACTTGTTTCAAAAGAATCATTCAAAAATAATTCACCTTCAAAGTGTATTTTTAAATGTTCAATATCATATTTTGTCCAACTCATTTATAGAATTTGATTTCCAATCCTACAAAGATACATCCACTTGGCATTGCATGTGTTCATTTGTCAGATTTATTGAAAAAATATTCATCAATATACGTAAATTAGTTAGCTTAATTTAAAAATGTGATTCGACAGATATTTGAAAGTTTAATTTTCGCCTACCAAGCACTTAAATCCAATGTCATGCGGACTACCTTGTCTCTTCTGGGGGTAAGTGTTGGTATTTTTGCCATTGTTGCTGTATTTACTGCTGTTGATGGATTAAATAAAAAAATTAGAGATGACATTGATTCTTTTGCTGGTACGGGTGTTATTTATGTTGGAAAATGGCCTTGGTTGATGTCCAATAATTATCCTTGGTGGAAATATCTGAACAGGCCAGAAATGAAATATTCTGAATTTAAATTTTTAAAAGAAAATTTAAAAAATGCTCAAAATGTAGCTATTTATGAATCTGGTAGGCAGGCAAGTGCATCCAATTTAAGTAGTAGTATGAATGTTTCTTTGAATGGAGCAAGTTTTGAAATTAACCAAACTACTCAAATTCCAATTTCTAATGGTCGATATTTTTTGCCTTTTGAAGCTGATAATGGTTTATTGGTGGCTATTATTGGGGCTGAAGTAGCTGAAAATTTAAATATAAGTGATTTGACGAATGATCAGTTTGTTAAAATTAATGGCATAAAATTTCGAGTAATTGGAATTATCGATAAGAAAGGAGAGGATGCCATCAATATTGGAGGGTCGCCTGACCAAATGATTTACATTCCTTACATGGCTTTTGCAAAAATATTTCAAAAAGATAGGCCGTCACCTGATATTGTTTTGAGGGCATTTCCAGAGGATGTAAATCAGGAAAAATTAGAGGCCGAAGTTACGGGTTTATTACGAAGTTTACGATCAATTAAACCGAAGCAGGAGGCTGATTTTTCAGTAAATCGTTTAGATGGTTTGAATCAGTTTTTTGATACCATTTTTTCTACTTTGAATATTGCAGGGGCCTTGATTGCTGGATTTTCTTTATTAGTAGGAGGTTTTGGTATTGCCAATATCATGTTTGTCTCTGTGAAGGAAAGAACAAATATTATTGGGATTCAAAAATCATTGGGTGCTAAAAATTATTTTATTTTATTTCAATTTTTGTTTGAAGCTGTTTTTCTTAGCTTAATTGGAGGTTTTGTTGGTCTCTTATTGGTTTTTTTAATTACACTTATACCACAAACATTTTTGCCAATGAGTTTAAGTTTAGCAAATATGTCTAAGGGACTTTTTATTTCTAGTATAATTGGCGTTTTATCTGGTATTGTGCCTGCTTGGTTTGCAGCAAAGTTGGATCCAGTGATAGCGATTAGGGCTAAGTAATAAGTAATAAGAAATAAAATTTCGGGTAAAAAATAAAAGCGAGAGAAAAGGAATTAAATTGAATTTCCAATCTCTCGCTTTTAAATATTAAATCAGATTAATCTTATATTGATAGCGTATCTAATACTGCATTCATATTTCTAACAGCATCTGCTGATTTATTAAAAGCAGATTGTTCTGATTCTGTTAATTTATAGTCAACAATTTTTTCCCATCCATTTTTACCTAAAACTACTGGTACGCCTAAACAGATGTCTTTTTGACCGTATTCGCCCTCTAAAGAAACGCAGCAGGCCATTATCTTCTTTTCATCACGCACAATTGCCTCTACTAATGCAGCACCTGCAGCACCTGGTGCATACCAAGCAGAAGTTCCTAATAATCCAGTTAATGTTGCACCGCCAACCATTGTATCTGCTGCTACTTTTTGTAAAGTTTCTGCATCTAAGAATTGAGAAACAGGTACACCATTATAAGTTGCAAGTCGAGTTAATGGAATCATGGTTGTATCGCCGTGACCTCCAATTACCGTTCCATGTATGTCATTAATAGAAACATCCATAGCTTTTGCTAAGTAACATTTAAAACGAGCTGAATCTAAAGTGCCACCCATTCCAATGATACGATGTTTATCTAATCCTGCAACAGATTTGGCAAGATAGGTCATGGTATCCATAGGATTTGAAATGATAACAATAATTGGGTTTTTAGAGTATTTTAAAATATTTTCAACAACGCTTTTTACAATTCCAGCATTTACTCCAATTAATTCTTCACGTGTCATGCCTGGTTTTCTAGGTAAACCTGAAGTAATGACAACAACGTCTGAATTTGCAGTTTTAGAATAATCATTTGTAGAACCAATTAACGTAGTATCAAAGCCCAATAATGAAGCACATTGGTACATATCTAAAGTTTTACCTTCGGCAATTCCTTCTTTGATATCTAATAAAACTAATTCATCAGCCAATTCTTTTCTGGCAATGTTGTCTGCGCAGGTTGCACCTACTGCTCCAGCACCAACTACTGTTATTTTCATTGTTTATTTGATTTTTAAAAATTATTTAATTCACAAAAATAATATAAATGAGCTTACGTTGTTAATTTTATTGCTATATTAGGGTGTAAAATATTTACTATGAAATTATTAGATCGTGTTTTAGAATCATCTTTTTTTAAGGAGGCATTGGAGAAAGGAGAGGTGTTATTAAAAAATGATAAATTAGGAATTCTTAAATTACTCAAAGTGAGTTTGTTAAAAGTATCAGAATTAGCCTCCAATAATAACATGAGTATTGTTAACTTGTTAAATTATTATGTGGTTTTGCTATCTGATATGGTGAAAGCTTATGTTCAGGGTACATACAGGAAATTACCCACCAAGACCCTCATAAAGATTTTAGGAGTTTTAGCTTATTTTGTTTCACCATTTGATTTTATTCCAGATGTATTGCCATTGATTGGTTTTACGGATGATTTGGCTTTAATCCTTTGGGTGGTTAAATCAGTGAAAAATGAATTAGATGAATTCGCAAAACAGCGGGTTTAATTATAAATATTGAATAAATTTTGGTAACTTTACATAATTTAAATTTTAGAAAAAATGAATTTAGCTAGTATTTTATTGTTTTTAGGAAATATGGGTGGAAGCGAAATGATTTTAATTGGCTTGGCACTTTTATTATTTTTTGGTGGAAAAAAATTGCCAGAATTAATGAAAGGTTTGGGTAAAGGAATACGTGAATTCCAGGACGCCAAAAATGAAGTAAAAGATCAGATTAATAAAGAATTAGACGAAACAAAAAAATAATCCGTTTCGGATTATTATTCAATGCATAGTTGGAGAAATCCAACTATGCTTTTGTGTTTATTAGTACCTATCAGTTTAATGGATAAATTACCCTTACCATATTCAAAATTACGCATTCAATTAGATGCTGGAGCCATTACGTGTCTTGAAATAGTTAACACCTATTTAAACCGAATTCGTGAATTTAATCCGACTTATAATGCATTTCTGGAAATTTACGACGAAGAATCAATATTAAGAGCAAAAGAAATTGATTTGAAACTAAAAAATGGGAATGCTGGTAAATTAGCAGGAATGGTTGTAGGTATTAAAGATTTACTTTGTTTTAAAGGACATCATTCTTTTGCGGGTTCCAAAATTTTAAATTCTTTTAAATCAACCTTTTCAGCAACTGTTGTGCAACGATTGTTGGATGAGGATGCTATTATAATCGGAAGACAAAATTGTGATGAATTTGGGATGGGTTCTACGAATGAAAATTCAGCATTTGGACCTGTTTTAAATTTTAAGGATAAAACCAAGGTTTCAGGTGGTAGTTCAGGTGGTTCGGCTGTGGCTGTTCAGGCTGATTTATGTCAAGTTTCATTGGGCACAGATACAGGTGGCTCCATTCGAATGCCTGCCGCATTTTGTGGAATTTCAGGATTAAAACCAACTTATGGAAAAGTTTCGAGATGGGGGTTAATAGCATATGCATCCTCTTTCGATACCATTGGACCCATGTCAAAAAATGTGGAGGATATTCAATTGGTCCTTGATGTTATTGCTGGTGAGGATGGGCAGGATAGTACGTTGTTTAATGGTGAAAAGGTATACCCAATCCACAAAAAAATTACGTATATTAAGGAGGTAGTAGAACATGAAAGTCTTCAGAAAGAAATAAAACAGGCTTTTTTGGAGCAAGTTACTCATCTAGAATCTTTAGGATATCAAGTTGAACCGATTCATTTTCCTTATGTTGAACAATTATTGCCAACTTATTACGTTCTGACAACTGCAGAATCGAGTTCTAATTTATCTCGTTTTGATGGGGTAAAATATGGTCACCGAACTTCAAATCCCAAAGATTTGATTGATATGTATAAAAAGACTCGAATGGAAGGATTTGGAGAGGAAGTGAAGAGAAGAATTATGTTAGGTACCTTTGTTTTAAGTGCAGATTATTATGATGCCTATTACACTAAAGCCCAAAAGGTGAGGAGATTAATTAAAGATTTTACAGATTCCATTTTAAATAATTACGATTTTATTATTTCACCAACAACTTCTGCTACAGCATATAGATTAGGAGAAAAGACCTTGGATCCTATTCAAATGTATTTAGGTGATTTATTTACAGTTCAAGCAAATGTGACTGGATTACCTGCTTTATCCATACCTATGGGTGAAGATAAAGAAGGGATGCCGATGGGTTTTCAAATTATGGGAAAAGCATTTGATGAAAATGCAATTTTACAGTTAGGAAAGTTATTAGTTAATGAATAAATTAAAAATAGTATTTTTTGTTTGCCAAATCATGACCATTACTCAGGTAGTAAATGGCCAGATATGGAATTCTTTTAAGCCTATTTTTGATTTTAGAGACTTGGATTCTCTAGCCCAAGTGGAACAAGGAGCACCCACCAATTGGATGATCGATCCAGGTATTATCCAGGGACGATTAAAGCAATTGAATAACCAAATTCCTTTAGATTACAATTTTCATACGCATCAATTTGTTGAATATTTTGCCTTTAAAAAATCAGATTTTACTCAAAGAATGCTTGAAAAAAGGGATGTGTATTTTCCTTTATATGAAAAGTATTTGAAATTATATAATCTTCCCGATGAGTTGAAGTACCTATCTCTAATTGAATCTGGTCTAGATCCAAGGGCTTTATCAAATAAGGGTGCAGGGGGATTGTGGCAATTTATGCCATATACAGCTACAAAAGATTTTGGTTTACGTGTAGATCCATTAATTGATGAACGATTTGATCCAGAAAGGGCAACTGAAGCTGCTTGTAAATACATGCGTCAGTTATATCGAATATTTGGCGATTGGCACTTGGTTTTAGCAGCTTACAATACAGGTCCAGGTAATGTAAAGCGAGCTATTCGTAATTGTAAAGGTGATGATTTTTGGTCTGTATACAATTGTTTACCTAAACAAACCAGAGCATATGTACCTCAGTTTATTGCTATTACCTACATGATGAATTATCATTGGGATCATGCTATACACCCAGAAAAGTTGATCAATACTATTGCTTCAGATACATTGATTGTTTCTGGATATAAAAATTTAATATCGTTTTCAAATTTATCAGGTTTTGGTTTCGATACGCTCAGACAATTAAATCCACAAATTTTAACCAAATTTTTGCCTAAAAACTCTAAAGATTATGTTTTAAGGATTCCAGCATTTAAGTCAGAATTTATTAAATCTAATCGGACTATGATATTGGATTCAGCTTCAAAAGAATTAGGTTCGAATTCAGATGTAGTCAAAAATGATATTTTACAAGTAATTAAATCCAGATATAAGGTTAAAAAAGGAGAAAGTATTTACGATGTTGCTAGAAAGTTCGACCTATCTGTTTTTGAATTAAAACGATTGAATCATTTGCGAAAAACAAAAGTTAGAAAAGGTCAATTGATATGGGTTTTTGAAAAGAAATGGATTAATACTGAAGATTTGGCAAAAAGTAATACAAAGTTGTTTCAAGATGATCTGGCAAAACAATTAGTTGGTACAAAATCTTCAAAGAAAAAAGCGAAATATTACAAGGTTCGTGAAGGAGATACACTTTCAGATATTGTTGCAAAATATGATGGTTTAACATTATCAAAAATAAAAAAATTGAATCGATTAAAATCGATAGTTATTAGACCAGGTATGAAACTTAGAATCTCGTAAGAATGATTGCATATTTAAAAGGAAAA
>JBEBDG010000035.1:0-13829 GCA_041157165.1 Bacteroidota bacterium | reverse complement strand
ACAATACAATGAAAAATCATTTTCGTCCGGATAACTCAAGCTATCATGTAATTTGCTATGGTCCAAATGGAGAAGTGTTGGCAAAAAAACAACATCAAGGCTACCAAGATGAAAGCACTTGGACTCGTGGACATGCATGGGCAATTTACGGGTACGTTATGACCTATCGCGAAACAAAGGATAAGAAGTATTTGGATTTTGCTCAAAAAATCACGGATTATTATTTGAATCACCCAAATTTACCTAAGGATAAGATTCCATATTGGGATTTTAGTGCACCAAATATTCCAAATGAGGAAAGAGATGCCTCAGCCGGAGCTATTGTATGTTCTGCCATGTTTGAACTTGGAAAGCTTACAGGAGGGGAGAAAGGTAAATTATATCTTCAGAATGGCATAGAGATGTTAAAGTCTCTTTCAAGTCCAGCATATCGTGCTAGTTTGGGTGAAAACAACAATTTTTTAATTAAGCATTGTGTGGGTGCAAAAGGCTTAAATTCAGAAATTGATGTACCCTTGATTTATGCTGACTATTATTATTTGGAGGCCTTAAAAAGATACCAAGATTATCTAAAGAAGAGGGCTTAAAAATTGGGCAAATTTTTGATTATTTCGTACCTTTACGGTTTCAATTTAATTCAAAAATAATGTCATCCAAAAAAATTCAATCAGCCTTAATTTCTGTTTATTATAAAGATGGTTTAGCACCAATAATTTCAAAGTTGCATGAGGAGGGAGTTGTTTTATATTCAACTGGTGGAACGCAGCAATTTATTGAAGAAATGGGTATTCCAGTTATTCCAGTGGAGGACTTAACGGGTTACCCATCCATTTTTGGAGGTCGCGTAAAAACATTACATCCAAAGGTATTCGGTGGAATATTATACCGTAGAGATTTGTCTTCAGATGTGGAAGTGGCAAAACAGTATGAAATTCCGGCTTTAGATTTAGTGATGGTTGATTTGTATCCTTTTGAAGAAACCGTAGCTTCAGGTGCTTCGGATGAAGACATTATAGAAAAAATAGATATAGGAGGTATTTCTTTGATTCGAGGAGCAGCAAAGAATTTCAATGATGTATTAATCGTTTCTTCTCGAAGTCAATACAATGAAGTTTTAGCCATATTTGATCAACAAGGAGCTGCAACAACACTCGAACAAAGAAGAATTTTTGCAGGTAAGGCCTTTGCCGTTTCCTCAGGGTATGATTCAGCTATTCAGTCCTATTTTGCGGGTGATAGCGCAAACCTTCATCAGTTTGATCATTTGCCTGCTCAAACCTTACGTTATGGGGAGAATCCTCACCAATCTGCAACTTTTTATGGTGATTTAGACGCCCTATTTACCAAATTGAATGGGAAAGAATTGTCTTATAATAATTTGGTGGATGTGGATGCGTGTTTGGCATTGTTAGATGAATTTAAAGAAACGGCGTTTGTGATCATTAAGCATACCAATGCTTGTGGTGTTGCCACCGGTTCAAGTGTAAAAGAAGCTTATGAGAAAGCATTGTCATGTGATCCTGTTTCTGCATTTGGTGGAGTTTTGGCTTGTAATGGAGAAGTGGATAAGGCAGCCGCCGAGGCGATTAATTCTTTATTTTGTGAAATTTTGATCGCTCCTTCCTTTTCAAACGAGGCATTAGAGATTTTGCGTTCAAAGAAGAATAGAATATTGTTACAACGAAAGCATCAAGATTTCCCAAAAAATATGTTCAAAACACTTTTGAATGGTGTATTGGAGCAGGATAAAGATTCGGTTATGGAAGAGGTTGCTGATTTTAAAACTGTTACAGAAAAGCAGCCGAGTGATCAGGAATTAAAGGCATTGGCATTTGCCTTGAAAATTTGTAAACATACAAAATCAAATACGATTGTGCTGGCAAAAGAAGGACAGTTGTTGGCTTCAGGTGTTGGTCAAACATCTCGTGTAGATGCTTTGAAGCAAGCCATTGAAAAAGCTGCAGAATTTGGTTTTGATTTGCAAGGTTCAGTCATGGCATCAGATGCATTTTTCCCATTCCCAGATTGTGTAGAAATTGCCGGCAAAGCTGGTATTACAGCCGTTACTCAACCAGGTGGCTCAATCAAAGATCAAGATTCAATAAATTATTGTAATGAAAACGGTATTTCCATGGTAATGACAGGAATTCGCCATTTTAAACACTAAAAAAATAATAGTTTTTTATTTAGAAATTTCTTCATTTTTCAGTGAAAAATGTGTATTTTTAAATTTGTAATTTTAAACAATTAAACTCAAGGCTTTTCGCCTTGTAGGGAATCAGATAAATCAAAAGTATGTCAGAAATTCAAGATTCGGCCGCAGAAAACAGAGCCAATTATGGTGCGGATAATATCCAGGTTTTAGAAGGTTTAGAGGCGGTTCGTAAAAGGCCTTCCATGTATATTGGTGATACGGGTATCAAAGGTTTGCATCATTTGATTTGGGAGGTAGTTGATAATTCAATTGATGAGGCATTAGCAGGGCATTGTAATCATATCAAGGTTGCTATTCATACAGACAACTCGATATCTGTTGAAGACAATGGTCGTGGTATACCAACGGGTATGCACTCAAAAGAGAAGCGTTCTGCTTTGGAGGTAGTTATGACGGTGCTTCACGCAGGTGGAAAATTTGATAAAGATACTTACAAGGTATCAGGAGGTTTACACGGTGTAGGTGTATCCTGTGTGAATGCTTTGTCGACAGATTTAAAAGTTACTGTACATAGAGAAGGGAAGGTATTTCAGCAAGAATATAAAATTGGGGTGCCACAATATCCTGTAAAAGAAGTTGGCACAACGGATAAAACAGGTACTACAGTTCACTTTCATCCGGATGCAACTATTTTTACGGTTACCGAATATAAATATGAAACGGTTGCTGCGCGTTTAAGAGAATTATCTTTCCTAAATGCAGGTATTCGAATTCAGTTAACTGACTTGCGTGAATTGGATGAAGACGGAAATGCAAAAACAGAAGAATTCTTTTCAGAAGGTGGTTTACGAGAATTTGTGACCTATTTAGATGCTACTCGTGAAGCTTTGATTGCAGAGCCAATTTACATGGAAGGAGATAAAAATGGGGTTCCGGTTCAGGTAGCAATGATGTATAACACATCTTATACAGAAAATGTGGTTTCCTATGTGAATAATATCAATACGATTGAAGGAGGAACTCATGTGGCAGGATTCAGAGGCGCCTTGACTCGTACCCTAAAAAATTACGCAGATAAATCGGGTGCTTTAGAAAAATTGAAAATTGATATTGCTGGAGATGACTTTCGTGAAGGTTTGACAGCCGTTATTTCAGTTAAGGTTGCCGAGCCACAATTTGAAGGCCAAACCAAAACCAAATTGGGGAATGGTGAGGTTTCTGGAGCGGTATCTGCAGCTATGTCAGACATGTTGGAAGCTTGGTTAGAAGAACATCCGAAAGAAGCTAGACAAATAGTTGCCAAGGTTATTTTAGCTGCTCAGGCGCGTCATGCTGCAAGAAAAGCTCGTGAAATGGTGCAGCGCAAAACGGTTTTGGGCTCCAATTCATTGCCAGGAAAATTAGCTGATTGTTCAGACTCTGATCCAAATGTATGCGAATTGTACCTTGTCGAGGGAGATTCTGCGGGAGGTACAGCCAAACAAGGTAGAAATAGGGCATTTCAAGCAATTTTGCCTTTAAGGGGTAAAATTTTGAATGTTGAAAAAGCGCAAGAATATCGTATATACGAGAACGAAGAAATCAAAAATATGATTACGGCTCTTGGTGTTTCCTTTGGAAAAGATGGTGATGAGAGAGCATTGAATATCGAAAAATTACGTTATCACAAGGTGATCATCATGACCGATGCCGATGTAGATGGTAGTCACATTCGTACATTGATTTTAACCTTCTTCTTCCGTTATATGCGTGAGTTGGTTGATAATGGGTATATCTACATTGCCCAGCCTCCTTTGTACCAAGTGAAGAAGGGTCAACAGGTACGCTATGTTTGGGACGAACAACAGAGAGATGAGGCAATTCGTGAGTTAGCTGGTGGTGGCAAGGAAGAAAGTGTTGGTGTCCAACGTTATAAGGGTCTTGGTGAGATGAATGCAGAGCAACTTTGGGAAACTACTATGGATCCAGAAACAAGAACCTTGAAGCAAGTAACAATCGAATCAGCTATTGAGGCAGATTTATTGTTCTCTATGTTAATGGGTGATGAGGTTGCTCCACGTAGGGACTTTATTGAAAAAAATGCAAAATATGCAAAAGTTGATGTGTAATGGAATTTGACTTTAAATCGTACCATATTCGTGCAATAAATGCAAGTTCAGATGAAGAGAAAATAGCAATTAATCAAGAATTAAAGGATTATTATGCACAATTGTCCTCTGAATCAAAAAATGAATTTAATGTAGCTTTGCAAAAATTTTTGCTAAGTGAAATGGGGCGTTTGGGTTCTGATTACCAAGCAATCAAAAATAATATTCCACAAAATTAAGATGGGCCAATCGAAAGATCGCTTAGATGAAATTATGGCAGAAGATTCTCAAGGGGAGAATCTTTTGTCGTTCTTACAACCTAAGAATTGGAAAATTAACTTACTTGCACCAAGAGAATCTGCTAGAAAATTAGAAAAGTCTTTGCAGAAAAATCAGGATATAATTGAGAAGTCAAAATTTATTTCTCGTGATTTGTCATGGTTGAAATTTGATGAAAGGGTTTTAGACCAAGCCCGGGATAAGACAAAAAGTTTATTTGATCGTTTGAAATTTTTGGCAATTACCGCTTCTAATTTGGACGAGTTCTTTACTATTCGTGTGGGTTCTCTTTACAATTATATAGATTTTGGTAAGGAACGTACCGATTATTCTGGCTTAAGAGAGGGGCCTTTCAAGCAAACTTTAATTGCTTCTGCCAAAGAATTTAGTGCAGAAAAACATCGATTACTTATTGAGGAAATTTTGCCTTTATTTCCTGAAAATGGACTTAAATTAGCTAATCTAACTGATTTAAGTGAGGAGGAATTGGTGGAAGTAGAACTATACTTCAATCGGACTATTTACCCAATGCTAACACCGATGGTGTTTGATAATACCCACACATTTCCAAGCCTATTAGCGAAAACTCTGATTTTTGGAGTAATTACTTATGGGCCTGCTTCTGTAAAATTTGGAAAAGGAAAGAATGAAAAAGAAATGAAAATTTCTTTTGTTCAAATTCCTACCAATTTGAATCGTTTTTATGTAATTGAGCGAGAAGACCTTGTTTTGTTTTTACCAATAGAGGATATTATTCGAAATAATTTGCATATCCTTTATAAAAATATAGAAATTGAATCTGTTAGCTTATTCCGAATCACTCGTAATGGTGATTTTGATGTGGTTGAACACGAAGACCAAGAAACAGATTTTGTTGATGAAATTAAAAAGAAGATCAAGGACCGTCGTTTAGGTCGTGTTACAAGAGTAGAGGTTGAAAAAACATACTCATCTTTTTTAATGGAAGAAATGTTGAAAAGATGGAATTTAGATCAATCAGACATCTTTGTCAAAGAATCCATCCTGGATTTTACAAGTTTTTGGCAAATTCTCAAACACCCTGAGTTTAAAAATAAAATGCCAAAAAATCCGGCATTTGTACCGCCCATCGGTTTAAAGTCGGTTGTGATTGATGATATATTTGAAACCATTAAAAAAGGGGATATCTTATTACATCATCCGTATAATAATTTTGAGCCAGTCATTCAATTGCTTGAACAGGCTGCAGAAGATTCAAATGTTTTGGCAATCAAAATTACGCTTTATCGAATTTCAAAAAATTCGCGCATTTCAAATGCGCTATTACGCGCCGCAGAACAAGGTAAGCACGTATCCGTTTTGTTTGAAGTGAAGGCGCGTTTTGATGAAGAAAATAACATCAGAGAAGCGACTCGTTTACAAAAAGCAGGTTGTTTCGTTATTTATGGTATTCCTGGACTAAAAACCCATACTAAATTATTGCAAGTAATTAGAAATGAAGGTACTCATGTCATGAGTTATGCACATTTATCTTCTGGAAATTACAATGAGGATACAGCTAAATTATACACAGATATTGGGCTGTTAACTACTGATATTCGAATAACACAGGATATTGCAGAGTTTTTTAATGTAATTACGGGCCATTCCATGCCAACCCAATATGAACATTTGATTACTGCACCGAGGGACATGCGAAATCGTTTAATTGAGATGATTGAGCAAGAAGTTGAAAATTTTAAAAATGGAATTCCGGCGGGCATATGCTGGAAAATAAATTCTCTTCAAGACAATAAGGTTATTGAGGCACTTTATGCAGCTTCCAATGAAGGAGTGCCCGTACTTTTGATTGTACGTGGTATTTGTTGTCTGCGTCCGCAAAGAAAAGGATTGTCTGAAAATATATTCATAAAATCGATTGTTGGCGATTATTTAGAGCATACACGTTTGTATTATTTTCATAATGCGGGGGAGCCTAAAGTATATGGTGGCTCTGCCGATGTAATGGTTCGAAGTTTTGATCGCAGAATTGAATCATTGTTTGAATTGGTAAACACCCGTGTTCGTAATCAGGCAATTACCATTCTTGATTGGAACCTGAAGGATACCAAAAACTCCTATGAAATGCAAGAGGACGGTGGTTATTGGAAGGTTGAAAGCTCTGAACCTTTTGATATCCATAAAGAATTTTACCAATTAAAAGAAGAAAATTTAATAAATCAGATTAATTTTAACCAATATACTATTTCTTTGGAAGTTAATAATTCCTAAGACCTCATCAATAACCCCATATGGAAAGATTTACTGGCCTATTAGGCATAATTTTAATTTTAGGAATTTCATTTTTGCTTTCAAACAATAGGAAAGCGATTAATTTTCGGACAGTGGGTGTTGGATTTGGTCTTCAAGTCGTATTGGCAATTTTTATCTTAAAAACTTCAATAGGTCAAACTATTTTTCAATGGTTAGGTGATTCAATTAATACCTTATTGGGACAAGCAGATAAGGGAGCATTATTTGTTTTCGGGTCATTAGTAGATCGTGATTTAATGGGTAAGGCCTTTGGTGCAGGAAATGAATATATTTTCTTTTTTAAAGTTGTTCCTACTATCATTTTTGTAGCAGTATTGGTAAACATGTTTTATCATTTAGGTATTTTACAGCGTGTGGTATCAGTTTTAGGGAAAGGAGTACATTGGTTAATGGGTGTTAGTGGTGCTGAAGCACTTTCAAACGTTGCGAGTACCTTTGTGGGTCAGGTGGAGGCTCAAATTATGATTAAGCCCTATTTGAAAAACATGACCAATTCTGAATTGATGTCGTCAATGACTGGAAGTTTCGCTTGTATTGCAGGTGGGGTCATGGCTGTATATATTTCACTTGGGGTTCCAGCACCTTATTTATTGGCAGCTAGTTTAATGGCTGCTCCAGGGGCATTAGTTATCTCAAAAATCATGTTTCCTGAAACTGAAAAATCAGAAACACATGGAGAAGTAAAATTAGAGTTGTCTAAATCACATGCCAATTTGGTAGATGCTATCTCAGCTGGCGCTTCAGAGGGTTTAAAAGTAGGCTTAAATGTCATTGCCATGTTAATTGGTTTTATCGCATTGATAGCTTTGGTTGATATTGGTCTAGGCCATATCGGTAATCTGATTAATATCCCTTCCTTATCGATGAATTTAATTTTAGGCAAATTGTTTTCAGTTTTTGCTTTTGCCATGGGAGTACCTTTAAAAGATATTGAAGCTGCAGGCGCATTGATGGGAGAAAAAATGGTCGTAAACGAATTTGTAGCCTATTTGGATATGATGAAAATTAAAGCAACTTTAGATCCCAAAACAATTGCAATTACAAGTTTTGCTCTTTGTGGATTTGCTAATTTTAGTTCGATTGCTATTCAAATCGGAGGAATTGGAGAATTAGCCCCTAGTAGAAGATCAGATTTAGCAAAATTGGGATTCAAAGCACTAATTGCTGGTACCTTGGCTTCCTACATGTCTGCAACTTTAGCTGGATTACTTTTATAAGATGCGTATAGACCCCGAAACCGTTGAGCGAATCAAACAAGCGGCATCTGTATCAGATGTGATAGGGGATTACGTAACCATCAAAAAAAAAGGAGCAAATTATTGGGCATGCTGTCCTTTTCATGGAGAAAAAACTCCCTCCTTTTCCATTTCACCAAGTAAGGGGATTTACAAATGTTTTGGCTGTGGCAAGGCAGGAGATTCCGTTCGATTCATCATGGATATAGAGGGCCTAGGATATGGTGAGGCGCTGAGGCATTTGGCCAAAAAATATGGTATTGAAATCCAAGAACAAGAATTAACGGATGATCAAGTTCAAAAACAAAATGAACGAGAAAGTTTGTTTATTATGTTGGATTGGGCAAAGGATTTTTTCAGAAAACAATTGAATGAGTCGGAAGAAGGCTTATCCATTGCAAAATCTTATTTTAAGGAACGCGGCTTCTCCGAAGCCACTATGGAAGCTTTTGAATTGGGATATAGTCCTGAGTCGTGGGATATCCTTTTAAAAACCGCCATCAAACAGGGTTTCTCTGAAGAAATAATTCAAAAGGCCGGTTTGGTAACTCAAAAAAATGAAGAGGGAAAAATGTTTGATCGTTTTCGGAATCGGGTCATTTTTCCTATTCATAATGTTTCCGGAAAAAGCATTGCTTTCGGCGCGCGAATTTTAAAATCAGATTCTGCTAAGAACCAGGCAAAGTATCTAAATTCGCCTGAAACTGATGTATACCATAAATCCCAAATCCTATATGGTATTTTTCAAGCAAAGAACGCAATTCGAACTGAGGATATGTGTTATTTGGTAGAAGGATATACCGATGTGATTTCTTTGCATCAAGCTGGAGTTAAAAATGTAGTTGCTTCGTCTGGCACCTCTCTCACAGTCGAGCAAATTAAATTGGTAGCACGATTTACAAAACACATTACGGTATTATACGATGGAGATGCAGCCGGTATTAAAGCTGCTCTTAGGGGAATGGATTTAATTTTGGAGGAAGGATTACAGGTAAATCTCGTTGTTTTTCCGGAAGGCCATGACCCAGATTCATTTGTCAGAAAAATGGGATCTGAGGCATTTGTAGATTTTGTTAAAAAAGAATCCAAAGATTTTATTTCTTTTCAGGCTTCTTTATTTATCAAAGAAGCTGGTGATGACCCTTTTAAAAAAGCGGAGGTAGTCAAAGAGATGGTTCAAAGCATCTCTAAAATTCCTGATGCCATACAAAGAAGTCTGTTTATTCAAAAAACAGCCGGTATGATGAAAATGGATGAGGATGTTCTCTTGAGTGAAATGAATAAAATTCACTTAAAATCGCTAAAACAGGCAGTTATTCCAATACCAGAAATTTCGTCGCAGCAACGGCAAGAATTACAAGCAATAATTGAGCCCCTTCCACAGGAAGAAACGGATATTCAAGATCCAATATATTACCATGAATATGAATGTATTCGATTACTTGTTTTGTTTGGAAACTTGGAGATTAGTCCTAATCGTGCCCCAGGTGTTACATTGTTACATTATATGGTGGATGAATTAGAAGGAATTCATTTTCAAACCGAACTATTTAAAAAGGTTCTAGAATTTGCTAGAATTGGATTTCATCAAGATAAAAATCCTGGACCAGATTTTTATTTACACCATGAGGATGAGGCTATTCAACGTTTGGCAATTGATATTTCCTCTGAAAAACACCAGCTTTCTTCTGCCTGGCGTGAAAAACATGAAATTCATGTCAAATTTGAAAATGAATTATTAGAAGATTTGGCATTTAAAAATATTTTAAGACTCCGAAAGACCTATAATGATCAAAAAATAGCTGATATTTTGGAGCGCATGAAGTCATTTGCCGGAACTGAAGCTGAAATGAATGCTTTATTAGAACAATTTGTTGAATTTAAAGAAATACAAAAAAATATTTCCAACGAATTAGGTACAGTTGTAGAAAAATAAATAATTTTGCAACATACGATATATGAAAAGATTAAGCGCCCTTTTTTTAATGATAGTTTTGCTTTACCAAGCAGGGGGCTTCGCTTTACAATATTTAACTCAATCTAGTAAGGAAATTTCCTTAGATGAGATCAAGCAATTAGATAAAGTGGTCGTTAAATTACCAATTTCCTTACCTTATTCAGAAAACTGGGAAACCCCAAAAGAAGTAAGTGGTCAAGTACAAAAGGGAGATGAATTCTACCAAATGGTTGAACAAAAAATGGAGGGTGACACACTCTACACAACTTTGGTTGCTAACCATTCAGCCCGAGAGAGTTTCATGGACTTAGCAAGTATGGTAGATCAGCATTTGAAAAATGATGCTTCTTCCAATAAACAATCAAAATCAAGCTTAATCAATTTATTAATAAAAGAATACTGTTCGATAGGACAGTATTACGTTTTATACCTTCTAGATTGGTCGCAATCTAGTGATAACTTTCCAGTTATTCAAAATACGTCTAAAAGGTATTCTTCAGAATTATTTTCTCCTCCCAAGCATTGTTAATTTTTTGACACATTTAATGTAAACAATTTAGTAAGTCCTGAATTGTAAATTTTGTATTCAATTAAATTAACAAAAATGAAAAAGCTAAGCTTTTTCCTATTCCTATGTTTAGGATTAGGAAATCAAATCTTGGCACAAATGCCTAATGACCATGTCTATATGGCCAAAAAAGATATTTGTGCTGCCCTCATTTATTCAAATACTTCATGGAATAAATATTGGGAAAATACCTTATTTCGTGATAATTTAAATTTAGGAACAGTTTCTACAGAATCATATATGCTCATGGCAGCTTATGGTTTAACCGATCATTCAAACCTAATAGCCTCCCTGCCTTATGTACAAACCAAGGCAAGTGCAGGAAATTTAATGGGGCAAAAAGGAATGCAAGATGCAGGACTATGGCTAAAACATCGGATTACTATTTCAAGAAGTTTTAAATCTCATGTAGTAGCTGGATTAACAGTTCCTGTTTCGAATTATGTATCTGAATTCATGCCGCTATCCATTGGGAATAAGGCAACTGATTTTCAAATGCGAGGCATGTTAACCTATCAAATTCCTAATACAAAATTATATGCCAATGCGGTTTTTGCTTATCACTTAAGAGGAATAAGTCAGCTAGATCGTGATTCTTATTTGAATGGGGATAAAATGATTAACACCTCAACCGCCGATGTACCAGATGCAGTGGAGGCATCCTTTAAATTGGGGTATTTAAAATGGGATAATCAAATTGAATTGTATGTAGACCATTTTGCTTGCGTTGCAGGAGATGTCATTAGAAGAAATGACATGCCTTTCCCTACTAATAAAACCATGATGACAAGTATTGGTTTATATGGTAAATACCAGCCTAAAAATTTAGGGGTCAATGCCAGGATTCAACATGTTTTGCAAGGTACAAACACTGCTCAGATGACTACCTATTCGGTTGGTCTATTGTATCAATTTACCCTAATGAAATAGCCATGAAAAATATAAAATCAATATATAATACAATTAAGTTAAACCTCACACCTTACATCTCACACTTTATACTTCTTACTTTTATCTTCTTACTTTTTACGTCTTGTACAGAGCTTGAATTAGAAACGGTGGCTGAGCCTTATGCTCCAGCAAGTTTAAATGAATCAGGAGCAAATTGGAATCCATTTGTGTTAGCAAATGGTTCGGAAATTTCGGTGGCAAAACCAGTTGATGTAAAGGATCCAAGTTTTGTAAAAGAAATAGATTCTTTGAAAAATAATGTAGTCGGTAAATTGAACAGCACTCAAACACAAGCAATTAACTATTGGGGTGCTGGGGCTGTCTACCGTTGGAATGAGATTGCACGCGAAATGGCAGCACGCTACAATCTTCCGCCTGCAGCAAATATTAATGGGGTTTATCCCGTACCAGATCCTGCAAATCCAAAGGCCGATCCGAAGTTCCCTTTTGCAAATCCACCTTATACAGCAAGAGCATTAGCTTATTTGAGTGTGGCCCAATACGATGCATTGATAAGTACTTGGAAAGCTAAATACACCTTTAATCGACCTGCAGTCTATACAATTGATACTCAAATCAAAGCCTTACTTCCGGTATCTTCGTTGCCAGCTTATCCATCAGAGGAGGCAGTGGTTGCACAAGTATCCTATCAAATCTTATTGGCGATGTTTCCGGGAGAGGCCGATTTCTTAAAAGCAAAGTTAGATGAAGCGAAAAATATAGGGATTTGGGCAGGTAAAAATGTAACATCAGATGTAACTGCTGGACTTAAATTAGGTGCAGATGTAGCAGCTAAAGTGATGGCAAAAGCAAAAGCTGATGGAATGGGGGCATCAAATAATCAAACCATTGTGCCTGGATTAATAGAACATGCTAAAGGTTTAGGAATTACAAATACTTGGGCTTCACAAGAATCACCTGCTCGTCCGCCCATGTTACCCAATTATGGTGCTGTTAAAACATGGAATTTTGACAGATCTACATTAGAGAAAATGAGACCTGCAAAACCTTTTGTAGAAGGTTCTGCTGAATTCCAAAAAGACCTCGAGGAACTACAAGCTATTCAAAAAGGACAAACTCGTGAGCAAGCTCGAATTGCTAATTATTGGGCAGATGGCCCCGGTTCTTATACACCTCCAGGACATTGGCACCGAATTGCAGCTAATGAAGCTTTAGCCGCTAAATTTTCTGAAATTAAGATGGCAAGAGTATTGGCCTATGTTGGTACGGCATTGATGGATGCTGGAATAGGATGTTGGGATACCAAATATTTTTATTATAGTCCAAGACCTCAGCAATATGGATTAAAAACATCCGTTGGTTTACCTAATTTTCCAAGCTATACTTCTGGGCACTCAACGTTCTCCTTTGCAGGTGCGACCGTCATGAATTATTTCTTTCCTGAGAAGGCAGATTTATTTAATAATTATGCTCAAGATGCCTCAAATTCTCGTATATATGGTTTGATCCATTTTAGGATCGACTGTACCATGGGCCGAGAACATGGTAAAAACATCGGAAGTTACTCTGTAATGAGAGCAAAATTAGATGGGGCTAATTAAGAAGTAAGAAATATTAAGTAAGATATTTTTGATTAAATAATAAGATGGTAACGATACAAAAAAATTATATAAAAATGTTACTGCAAGCTGCATGGTTAAATAGATTAATGTTAGCTTTAGTATATGTCTGGTTTGGATTACTTAAAATAATCGGGAACTCTCCAGCAGAGGGCTTGGTATCGGATTTGTTTCATGCAACCTTATCGGGTCTCATGACCTCTTCACAATTTTTAATTTTGTTAGGGGTTTTTGAATGTATTTTGGGAATAATGTGGATTTTTCCATCTTTAACAAAGTATTCTTTTTTTACTTTGATTTTTCATCTGATTACCACTTTTTTACCAATTGTATTGTTGCCAAATGCTACTTGGGTTGGCTTTTTTACACTTACATTAGTCGGACAATATATTGTTAAAAATGTCGTGTTGTTTTCCGCTGCTTATTTTATTTATAAATTTACTAATACCCCTGGTTTCACTAGGGGTATTAATTAATTTGAATTTCAAAAGAATCTAGCAATCCTTCCAAATTGTCTTTTGAGAATTTCGCCTTTTTAATTCGGTTTTTTCTGGGGTCTATGCTAAAATAATTGGCTGTTTCAAAATTTGCTTTTTCTAAATTTGTCTGATCAAATTTTGCATGTAATAAATTACAATCTTCAAAATTTGATTCTATCAACTCACTTTGGGAAAAATCAACTTCCTGTAACAGACACGATTTAAAACTTGTTTTATGTATTTTTA
>JBEBDG010000034.1:0-14021 GCA_041157165.1 Bacteroidota bacterium | reverse complement strand
GGGGTAATAGAAAACCAGTAGCTTCTGCTACCGCTTCCAAATTACAAGGTGCATTGCCTTTGGTTACTAAATTATCTGCTGAGGGTTCTAAAGATTATGACGGGGATAAATTAACGTATAATTGGACAGTAAAAAGGGCTGGAAAAGTAGTAAAAACGCTATCGGGTATAAATCCGGATCTGACGTTAAGTCAAGCAGGCAAATACCAAGTTTCCTTGAAAGTAGTGGATCCAAAAGGATTAAGTAATTCTGCTTCATTGGAATTGTTGGCAGGTAATGAACCTCCAGTTGTGGAAGTTGAATTAGGGGGCTCCAATCAAACTTTTTATTTCCCAAATAAAAAAATCAATTACCAGGTAAAGGTTGAGGATAAGGAAGATGGAAGTTTAGGAAAGGAAATTACAGAAGATGCTGTTGCTACAACTTTGGATTATATTCCTGATACATATGATCCAATTGAAATGTCTCAATCACATCGTAAGGCTGATTCAGATCTTTTTGCAGCAGCAGGATTAAAAATCATTAATAAAAGTGACTGTAAATCTTGTCACATGAAGGAAGTTCGTTCAGTGGGGCCAGCTTACGTAGAAATTGCCGAAAAATACAAAGGGCAAAATGTAGTGGAACAATTGAGTAATAAAATTATTTCTGGTGGAGGAGGTGTTTGGGGTGAACATGCCATGAGTGCCCATCCATCAATCAGTAAAGGAGATGCAAAATTAATTGTTGAGTATATTTTAAGTTTAGGAGAAAAACAGGCTTCTAATAAAATTGGATTAAAAGGCGATTTAGAATTAAAAGTGCCAGCAAAGCATGCCAATTCAAAAGGCGTTTATGTGATTCGAGCGACTTATTTGGATAAAGGTAAAAACAAAATCCCATCTGCTCAGTCAGAGAAATGGGTGATGTTGAGAAATCCAAAAATAGATGTAGAAAAGGCAGATGCACAATTTGGAATTCAACAATTGATTACTCCGATGCGCTCCACAAATATGGTGGGTAAAAATCCTTATTTGATGTATAAAAGCATTGATTTGACTGATATCAAATCAATAGAAATTGCAGCCTCTGCCCAAGCAAGAAGTTCTGCAGCAGGCGGTGTTGTAGAAATTCATATTGATTCGCCAAATGGACCATTGATTGGTAAAACGAGTCACATTGAGGTATCAGCGGGCGGTTTCGGGGGACCTCCTCCGGCTGCAAACAATACCAATCAAAAAGGAGCTTCATTGGGTACCCCAATTGCGGCACCAAGTCAGGCAGCCCCAGGAGCGGCTGGTGCACCAGCAGGTGCTGCGCCTGCTGGTGGTGCGCCACGTAGAATGGGACCAAGTGCTCAAAGTGTAACTATCCAAGAAACTAAAGGATTACATGATTTGTATTTTGTTGCTGTTAATCCCGCGGCAGGGGAACAGCAAACGGTAGTTCAAATTTCTAGTATTGAAGTAAAAAATTAATAGGTTGCCTAAATAAAGAAAAAGGCGGGACGTTCCCGCCTTTTTTTGTTTGAAATCTTCCAAAATAAGTAAACAGTAGCCTTTTTTTACTTTTTATTGAAAAAGAAAGGTATGAAAAAAGAATTGTTGATTTTAAGCATGGCATTGATGGTATTAAGTGCAAAAGCGCAAAAAAATATCACCAATGCAAACGACAATAATGCACCACTACATGCGCTGCAGCCAGATTATCCAACACCCTATCAGGTACCGACTAAGGAAAATATATTATCAAATGTGGATAAAATATTTAAGTACTTGGACCAAGCTACACCAAGCTTTATGGTGGATGCTGTTAGTGGACAAAAATGGGAGCCAGGACAGCCTTACTCTGACCAAATAAAATTTGCAAAAGGAGATTTTCGTCCAATTTCCTACGAATGGGGGGTGACCTATTCGGGTATGTTGGCTTTACATCAAATTACTGGACAAGATCGATTTAAAAAATACGTATTTGATCGATTGCGTTTTATTGAAAAAGCTTTACCAGCGGCAAGGGAATTCAGTCTTCAACATCCAGAGAAATTACATGCCCTTCGTGGATTGGTCTATCCCAAAGCGTTGGATGACATAGGAGCCATGTCGATGGGCGTAATTAAGGCACAACGTTCAGGTTATTCTGGCGATTTATCCTATGTGGTTCAACGAGCTAAAGATTTTATTTTAAAAGAAGAACACCGTTTACCAGATAAAACGTTGGTTCGAGTAAGACCTTTGTATCATACTATGTGGCTAGATGATTTATACATGGCTATTCCTGCTTTATTACAAATGGGAGTGAGTACTGGGGAGGCAAGTTATTTCAATGAGGCAATATTTCAATATGAATCATATCAAAAAAGAATGTTTAATTCTCATTTAAACATTTTCATGCACGGGTACCTGGTAGGTGCCGAATCACATCCAGAATTCCATTGGGGAAGAGCCAATGGTTGGGCCATTTTAACTTTATGTGAAATGTTAGAATATTTACCCGCTGATCATCCAAAAAGACCAGAATTATTGTTGCAATTCAAAAGGCATTTAGGAGGTTTAATGGCATTGCAAGATGGTACAGGTTTTTGGCATCAATTATTAGATAAAAATGATTCTTATTTAGAAACATCTGCGACGGCCATTTATAGTTATGTGATTGCCAAGGGAATAAATAAGGGTTGGTTGGACGTTCGTATATTTGCGCCATCTGCTTTATTGGCATATCAAGCGGTTCAATCTCGAATTTCAGAAAATGGTCATGTAGAAGGAACCTGTGTGGGAACGGGTTTGGCATGGGATCCGGCTTTTTATTACCACCGTCCGGTTTCACCTTTTGCAGCCCATGGGTATGGACCAGTACTATTAGCCTCATCAGCTATTTTAGAGCTTGTTGAAAAATATCCATTTGCAATTAATGATTCAGCCATTCATCTAAAAGAAAAATAAATAATTGCGATATTGCGTTAGATTAGAAATATTCTTCCGCCATGTTGAAGTGGTTACCTCTTTTAATGTTTATTTTCTTACTTACTTCTTGTAAAAAAGGAAGTGAAAGTTCAATTATTGAACCTGAAAAACCAACCTCTAGTTTTTTTTATATTCCCAAAAATTTCCCTAGTACTATTTATTCAATAGCAAGTAACCCTGTTACTGATGATGGATTTCAATTAGGTAAGGCATTGTTTAATGATCCTTTGTTATCAAGAAATAATACGATTTCTTGTTCAGAGTGTCACAACCAAGCCTATGCATTTACCCACCATGGGCATCCTTTGAGTCATGGTATTGATGGAAAAATTGGAATAAGAAATGCTCCTTCAGTTCAAAACATGGCTTGGCAAAAAGAATTCTTTTGGGATGGTGGTGTTAATGATTTGGATTTGTTTCCGATTCATCCCATAGAAAATCCTTTGGAGATGGATGAAAAAGTTGATAATATCTTGACAAAACTTCGAAAAACGAGTTATTATCCAGGATTATTCAAAAAAGCCTTTGGTTCGGAAGAAATAAACGAAACGCGATTTTTAAAAGCCTTATCACAGTATATGAATTCATTGATTTCAGCTAATTCGAAATATGATAAAGTAATGCGAAATGAGGGAGAAATATTTACAACAGATGAAAAAGAAGGATATAATCTATTTTTAAACAAATGTTCGGGCTGTCATAAAGGAGAAAATTTTACAGACCTATCTTATCGAAATAATGGGCTCTCTGTTGATTCAAAATTAAACGATCAAGGGCGCTTTCGTATAACTAAAAGAGAAACAGATTTATATAAATTTAAAGTTCCTAATTTAAGAAATGTGGAAGCGAGTGCTCCCTACATGCATGATGGTCGATTTGCTACCTTAGAGGAAGTTTTAAATCATTATGCCAATGGAATTCAAAATAGTGAAACAGTTGATCCCCAATTAAAAAATGGAATTGCTTTGACGGAGGATCAAAAAAGAAAAATTATTATTTTTTTAAAAACGCTAACCGATAATCAATTTTTGACCGACCCTAAATTGTCAAAATAAAAACTGAGATTCAGTATTTAAATTTCGATTTTATCAATTTCTTTTTTGGAAATTAAATCTTTTTTTAGTTGGGGAAATGAATTCCCCTTACCCCCTGCAATTTATGGTTTTTTGTATCAAGTTGTTTGATAAAAATGATTTCATTGGCATTTTACCAAGAATCTAAACCTAAAAGTTTTCGGCCCAAATCGGTTAATTCTCCTACTTCTTGTTGTTTTTCTAGTTCTCTTGGGTCTCCCGGGAATGCATAACCAGTTGGTGCGATTTTGTATTTCCATGAATTGATTCGCCATTCTTTGAGTGCTTCATTTGCTGGTTCAGCAGGCATCATTGAAATGTATTGGGCCACACGCACTTTATCTTTCGTTAAATTGGGACGAATACCATGAGGTTGCGTGCTATTAAAAATCAGTAAATCGCCAGCTTCCATCTTTACTTTGGTTGGTGTGAAGCCAGTGGTATCGGGTTGAAAACGATTTCTATCATCAGGTTGTGTTAATTTCCAAGTGTCGTAGGTCCTAAATAATTCTGGGATACATTGAAAACCTCCCATGTTTTCATCTGTTTGGTCTACCAGAGCTAATACTCCTTGAACATTGACTGGTCTCGTTTCAGGGTCATAGTCCCAATGGATAAATCCCTTAAAAGGTTTATCAGGTTGAAGTGGAAAATTTAAATTCGCTCGGTCAATGGTAACCCAAAGATCGTCTATCCCCCAAATGTCTGCAAAAGCATCATAAATTCTTTGAGATTGTCTATTTTGCCACATTTCTGGATGATTATACATTTCTACCATTCCAGATCCAATCAATTCCTTCATTTCCATTTCAGCCCTTGGCGGTGTATACCACGTCGATGGATCATTCGGAGATTTTTCTTCGAAATCCCAAACGGCTTGAGCCGTTTTTGTTGCCTGTTCCTTCGAGATAGCCCCTTTAACAACTACATAGCCATTATAAAGCCAAAATTGAAATTCCTCTTCCGTCAAGGCCCTTAATTTTCTACCTGTTGTGCCATCGTTTAATTGTTTAATGGCACTTTTGGCAACCGAAGGATTACCAGGAACATCCAAATGCTCGTTTTTAGGCCCCATTCCGCCTGCCATTGTTTGATTCTCGTAATTCATTACCATAAAGATTTATGCAAACAAAGTTAGGTGCTTTATTAGCTAATTATTTCTACCTTATTAGTGATTATTTGTACAATATTGATAATTTTACTATAAAATTAACGATTAAATGTTAAATAAGGTCCAATTTGAAGCAATTGAAATTAAAGAGGAGAGTTCCTTTAGGATTTTAGAAACTCCTTATTTGCAAGATTTTTATATGTGGCATTCTCATCCTGAGTATGAATTATTGTATATAGAGGCTGAAGAGGGACCCTGTTATGTTGGGGAACATCGAGCGAGATTCAGACAATCGGAATTGGTGTTTATTGGTCCGCACGTTCCACATCTTAATTTTGATTTTGGAGTGAAGGGGCCTTATCGAAAAATCGTTATCCAAATGCGAGAAGGATTTTTGGGAAATACTTGGAAGGAAATTCCAGAATTGATTAAGATTGAGAAATTATTTCAATTGGCCAAATCGGGAATCCGATTTGAAAGTCCTAAAAAAAAACTGTTAGGACAACGTTTATTTGATTTGGTATCAAAAAATCATTTTGATCAATTTGTTGAAATTTTGCGAATCTTTCAGCATTTAGTCAATGAATTTCAATTTGAAATATTGAATAATGAACATGTATGGGTAAGTCCGTCGGTAAAAGATTTACACCGATTACAAATCATTAAATCGTTTGTGGAAGATCACTACCGAAGAAATATTACCTTAGATGAAATTGCTGAATGGAGTAATTTGAGTAGAGAAGCATTTTGTCGATATTTTAAAAATAAAACCCAATTAACCTTTACGGAGTACTTGAATCAATATCGAGTAAATCAATCAAAAAAATTATTAATGAAAGATTTAAGTATTGCTGAAGTTGCAGAATTATGCGGTTTTGAGTCAATGAGTTACTTTAATCGTGTTTTTAAAAAAACTGTTGGGGAGAATCCAAGTATTTATCGCACAAAATTTAAATTTTTAATTTGAGTAAGTAGCAACAGAAAAATTCTTTTATTGGTATGAAAAATAGGTTTGATTTATCTGGAAAAATTGCCTTGGTTACTGGTTGTAAACGTGGAATTGGTATGGCTATGGCATTGGGTCTTGCGGAGGCAGGTGCTGATATTATTGGCGTTTCAGCTAATTTGGAATTAACGGGTTCTGAAATAGAGAATAAGGTAAAGGCATTAGGAAGAAATTTTAAAGCATATCAGGCAAATTTTGCAGATCGTAAATCATTGTACTCCTTTATTGAACAGGTAAAAAGTGAGTATCCACAAATTGATATATTGGTTAATAATGCGGGTACTATTTTACGTGATCCAGCAGCGCAACATTCTGATGAGTATTGGGATGAGGTTTTAGAAGTAAATTTAAATTCGCAGTTTATTTTAAGCAGAGAAATCGGAAAAGGAATGCTCGCACAAGGAGCAGGTAAAATTATATTTACTGCATCACTTTTGAGTTTTCAAGGCGGAATCAATGTTCCAGGTTATGCAGCAAGCAAAGGTGGAATTGCCCGTTTAACCATGGCTTTGGCTAATGAATGGGCCGGTAAAGGATTGAACGTCAATGCGATTGCTCCCGGTTATATTTCTACCGATAACACTGAAGCATTACGCAATGATCCTGATCGAGCCAATTCAATCCTTGGAAGAATTCCTGCTGGAAGATGGGGTGAACCAAATGATTTCAAAGGTCCCGTTGTATTTTTAGCATCTGAAGCATCAAATTATGTAAACGGAACCATTTTAACGGTTGATGGCGGTTGGATGGGAAGGTAATTAAACCGACATAATATCTTTCTCCTTTTCTCCAAAAATCATATCGATTTTAGAAATGAAGGCATCTGTTTGTTTTTGTACTTTTTCTTCTCCACTTTTAATTTCATCTTCAGAAACGCCATCTGATTTTAACTTCTTAATGCTATTGTTTGCATCTTGACGAGCATTACGGATGTTTACTTTGGCTACTTCTATTTCTTGCTTTACACGTTTAACCAAATCTCTTCTTCTTTCCTCTGTTAAAGGAGGAATATTTAAACGGATGGTTTCGCCATCACTAACTGGATTTAGACCTAAGGAAGAATTTCGAATTGCTTTCTCAATTTCACCAAATAAACCCTTTTCGAAAGGTTTTATGGCTATTGTTCTTGCATCAGGAGTTGTTATAGATGCTGCGCCATTGATGGGAGTAGCCATTCCATAATAGTCAACCATAAGGCCATCTAGCATATTGACTGATGCTTTTCCAGCTCTAATTTTTGACAATTCGATGTTTAAGTGTTTGATGGCACCATCCATGGTTTCTTTGGCTGCATCAATGTAAAATTCTATTTCTTCCATTTTTTAAATTAACTAATAAGCGTTCCAACTTCTTCTCCTTTCACTAGGGCTGCCAAATTTCCCTTTTTATTCATATCAAAAACAATGATTGGTACTTTGTTTTCTTGGCATAACGTAAAGGCGGTGGTATCCATAATTTTCAAGCCTTTTTGGATGGCTTCCTGAAAACTTAAAGAGGTGAATCGGGTGGCTGATGCATCTTTTTCTGGATCAGCAGTGTAAACACCATCTACACGAGTTCCTTTTAAAACAACATCCGCTTCCATTTCGATGGCACGTAGGGAAGCTGTAGAGTCTGTAGTAAAATAAGGATTACCTGTTCCAGCTCCAAAAATTACAACTCTTCCTTTTTCCAAATGACGAATCGCTCTTCTTCTAATAAAAGGTTCACAAACAGCCTCTATTTTGATGGCTGTCATCATACGAGTATAAAGTCCTTGCTTTTCAAGAGATGCCTGGACTGCCATTCCATTGATAACAGTGGCTAACATTCCCATATAATCCCCTTGAACGCGGTCAATTCCTGCTTTTGCTGCAGCTGCGCCTCTAAATATATTTCCTCCACCAATCACAATAGCAACTTCAACCCCTAAATCATGGACTTCCTTTATTTCAGCGGCATATTGGGCTAAAATGCTGGGTTCAATTACTTCTTCAGTTGTTGAAAGGGCTTCGCCAGATAATTTTAATAAAATTCGTTTGTATTTAAGTTCTCCCATGAGGATGTTTGGATAAAGGTAATTTGCCCTGCAAATTTAGAAAAATATTCGGGTTTTGAATAGGACTTTCCATCAATTTTTAGCCTTAGGTAATTGCCACCATGGTAAATATGGGTAGGCATGGTGTTCATAATGATACCCAAAAAAATAACAAGAAATAAAGGCCCATAAATGGTTTTTTTTCTGCGATTCAGATTGGTGTATATTAGTATGAGTACCTTTATGGGGAAGAAATGTGCCAAAATAAAATAATTGCAAAGTGCTTAAAATAGCAGGAAGTTCCCAAAAAAGAATCAAATTCCACATAGGAAACCATATTTTTAACAGATTATAGGTGATAGCCATGGCTAGAATTTGTTGCCATGAGATATATTGTTTCATAAATTGAAACCACCAAATAAAAAAATTTCCTTGGTGTACATCAGGGTCTTTATCAGTATTTACAAACTGATGATGTTGGTGATGTTTTTTTTCCAATTGGCTGTAGCGATTGAACGCAAAAAATAGGGTTGCTATTTGCCCTAATAAACGATTGATGCGAGGAAATTGTGGAGCCACTACCCCATGAATGGAATCGTGACTTGTGATAAATAAACCAGTGTATAAATGTGTTTGTATAAATATCCCAAATAAGAGATAATAATTATCAAATGATAAATGTAGGTTTAATAAATAATTGAGATGCAAAAACCAGCAAATAAGGATGATTAGCGCAATTATGATGCCTGTGTATTGATATTCTGTTTTTTGCATTTGCTTACTCGATGAAATGAATTTATCTTGAAGAAATTTTATCCAAAACTATGAAATTACGCTTACTTTCTGGTATAATCTTACTCTATTTTTTCTTTAACCCACAATCTTTAATTGCTCAAAAAACATTTTGTAATCCCATCAATTTGGATTATGGTTTTACACCAATTCCTAATTTTTCTGAGCAAGGAAGACATCGTGCCACAGCTGATCCAGTTATTAGTTATTTCAAAGGTAAATATTATTTATTTTCAACCAATCAATGGGGTTATTGGTGGAGTGAAGATCTGCTTAAATGGAAATTTATTTCAAGAAAATTTTTACAACCTTATCACAAAGTGTATGATGAATTATGTGCACCTGCAACTTTAACGCTTGGTGATAGTCTATTAGTGATCGGGTCTACTTATGCCAAGGATTTTACCTTATGGTATAGTCAAAATCCAACTTCAGATACCTGGAAAGAGGCCGTTCACGCTTTTACAGCCGGAGCATGGGATCCTGCCTTTTTTGTAGATGATGATAAACGGGTTTATTTATACCATGGGTCAAGTAATTTGTACCCAATGTACGGAGTAGAAATTGATCGCAAAACACTTCAACCTATTGGTGAAAGAAAAGAATTGATTCGTTTGCATGATGATATTCATGGTTGGGAACGTTTTGGTGAATATCAGGATAATACTTTTCTAAAACCTTTTATGGAAGGTGCATGGATGAATAAATTCAAAGGGAAATATTATCTACAATATGGTGCACCCGGAACGGAATTTTCCCATTATGGCGATGGAGTTTACACTTCCGATCATCCACTTGGACCATTCACCTATCAATCTCATAATCCTTTTGCTTATAAACCTGGTGGTTTCACTCGAGGTGCAGGTCATGGCGCCACTTTTGAAGGCCAATATGGCAATTGGTGGCACGTTTCAACCATTACAATTGCATCCAAAAATAGTTTTGAACGTAGATTAGGCCTTTGGGCTACCCAATTCGATAAGGATGGTATCTTGTACACGGAGACTGCCTATAGTGATTTCCCTATGAAAATGCCTACGACAAAATTCGAAAAACCAAGTGACCTATTTACCGGATGGATGATTTTAAATTATAATAAACCTGTTGAGGTTTCATCAAGTTTAGGTGCTTACACGGCAAATTATGCAGTGGATGAGCAAATGAGAACATATTGGTCTGCGAAATCAAATAAAAAAGGAGAGTATATTCAATCTGATTTGGGAGCAGTCTCAACTGTTAGGTCAATCCAAATCAATTATGCTGACCAAGATGTTGACACGACCTTCTTAGGGAAAATCAATGGTATTTATCACCAATATCAAATTTTTGCCTCAATGGATGGTAAAAAATGGGACATGATAGTAGATAAATCTAATAATACTATGGATGTACCGCACGATTATATTCCATTGGAAAAACCCATCGAAGCAAGATTTATTAAATTGGTAAATATCCACATGGCAGCAGGTAAATTTGCCATTAGTGGTTTACGAGTATTTGGAAATGGGCATGGCTCCAAACCTAATAAGATTAAAGATTTTATTGTTCTCAGGGGTGAACACGATAATCGTGCTGCATGGTTAAAGTGGCGTCATGATTCAAACGCTACCGGATACGTAATCTATTCTGGTATTGCACCTGATAAGTTATATACCTCCGTAATGGTATATGGAAGCAATGATTATTATTTTAAATCAATGGATAAAGATAAAAATTACTATTTCCAAATCGAGGCTTTTAATGAAAATGGGGTGGGGGAGCGAACTGAGCCAGTGGCTTCGAGAGCCTCAGTCACCGAAAACCTCAGCCACTAAAATAAAAAACAATAGGTGGCTGAGGCTCTTGAGAACTACGGCTTTAACCTCACTACAATTCCCGGATTCTCCAAACCAACGTAGATATATCCATCTCTACCCATTTCTACATTTCGCATGCGACCAATGTTGAGTAGCACCTTTTCTTGTTTTACGACTTGGTTATTTTTGATTTCAACTCGTTGTAAATAATTAAATCTAAGAGAACCAATTAACAAATTACCTTTCCAAGATGGGTATTTATCACCTGTTACAAACGTTAATCCAGACGGTGCGATAGAGGGTAAATAATAGGTAATGGGTTGTTCCATTCCTTCTTTTTTGGAAATATTAGAAATGGGTTTTCCATCATATCCAATACCGTAGGTAATGGTAGGCCATCCATAATTTTTCCCTGCTTTGATGATATTGATTTCATCTCCTCCACGCGGGCCATGCTCTGTTTCCCAAATATCTCCTGTGGCAGGATTTAATGTTAAACCTTGTGGATTACGTTGACCATATGAGTAAATACTGTGGTGGAATTCTTTTGGATCTTTACCAACAAATGGGTTATCTTTTGGGATGCTTCCATCGTCGTTCAGACGATGAATTTTTCCATTGTCATTATTAGTAAATTGTGGAAAATCCTTTTCCATACCTCTTTCACCCACAGAAAAATACATGAGCCCTTTTTTGTCAAATGCAATTCGAGAACCAAAATGATGGAAAGTCTTGGTGAATGGTTGAGAAACAAAAAGCTCTTCTTGCTCTACAAATTCGTTATTCTTAATTTTTCCTCTAACAATGGCAGTGGCTGTTAATGTAGTACCATTTTCCTCCTTAAATTTAGAATATGACAAATAAATCCACCCATTTTTTTCGAAATTTGGATGCAATTCAATGTCCAATAAACCACCTTGTCCTTTTGCCATTACTGCAGGAATACCTTTGATGGCTGTTTTTTGTTGCTTTTGGTCTACATGGTATAAAATTCCTTTTCTGTCAGTAATCAAATAGCTTAAATCTGGTAATTGAACGAATCCCCAAGGACTTTCAAATCCGATAGCAACAGTATCCAATTTAATAGTCATCCCTTCTGATTCAAAAATATTCGATTTAGGCTTGCTGGAAAATTTATATTGGTCTACGATAGCTAAATTTTTATTGATTAACTCAGCTAAGTCAGCAATTTCTTCTTTGCTTAGTTGTTCTCCCCATGTTGGCATGCCTAGTTCAGGATATCCTTTGCTGATGGAATTGATAAAATCATCTTTCGTCTTGCCATGTTTCCAATTACGGTCTACAAACGCCTCCACTTTCTCACCATGACATGATGCACAATATTGGGTATAATTCTTCAGGGCTTGTTTTTCATCAGCCTTTTTGTTGGAATTATTATTTGTTAATGATAAGGCACCAAGCCCACCGAATAAAATTACAAAGGTAATGAGAAGGTTATTTTTCATAGGAATTGTTTTGAAGCTCAAAAATAGTGAATTGACTTAAATATTGTATCCTGAATTCTAGATTTACTTTCTAAATCCAGCAAAGGCCATCATTCTTCCAGTAATACCCTGTTCTTTTCGGTGACTGTAAAAATAAGCATTATGCTCTATGGTACAATATTCCGAAGTTTCAATCTGGTTAATTCCAATTTCTTGTAACTGGAAAAAATTGGCTTTTTTTAAATCTACATGAAACTTTTGACCTTTTTTTATTTTTTCTAATTCAGAAAAATGTTGGGCAACTTCATCTCCAACCTCAAAATGGGTTTGACTAATACAAGGCCCTATCCAAGCTAAAAGATCTTTTGAATGGCATTGATAGTTTTCAATCAACTCTTTTGCTGTTTTTTGGACAATTTGTGCAACTGTTCCTTTCCAACCGGCATGAATAGCAGCAGTTATTTTTTTAATGGGATCAACTAATAAAATTGGACAACAATCTGCAACACCCACACCGGCAATTACACCACATTTTGTCGAGATAATCGCATCATAATTTTCTTGATAGGAACCTTCCTTTGCATGCCAAATGGACGAGCCGTGGCATTGGTATGCTCTTGCTAATTGACGGCTATTAATGGATAAATCGCTACATAAAATTTCGATATTTTTCTCAATAGCTTCTGGTGAATCTGCTGTATGAATTCCTAGGTTTAGGGTATCATAAGGAGTCTGACTAAACCCTCCTTGGCGGGTGGAAACACCCGCCACTAAGTTGGGAATATCTTGGAAAATGTAGGGCACAATAAACCTTTTCGAAGGTTTAAGCATCATACGATAATCCATATTGTTTTAAAACTTCGTCTGGAACTCCTGCCCATTCATTCGGCTGGTTTCCTTTGTAACCCAAATACTCAATTCCAATTTTGGAAGTAAAAAATCCGGTTGCAGTTAAATTTCTCATCAAACTAAAGAAATTTGCACCTTGTGATAATTCAGGTTTTACTTTTTCTGGATAGGCAATATCATCCACAATTTCAATACGTTGCTTTTGAGTCAATTCCGTAAAGACTTTTCCGAAACGTTTCTTGGATTCAGCATCTAACCAGCCAAGGCCACCTCTTACTGGAGTTTTTAGTTCTGGTTTATCTTTTACGATAAATTCAATGAATTCAGTTGTACCTGCTTGTGAAGCACTTCCTGAGGTTGCATCAGCTGGGATAATTATATCGCTTAAAATTGTAATGGTCTTTAATTCATGGGCATTTAAAAATACCTCTGCACGCAAGCGAGCATCTCTTTCAGCCTCGTCTTTGGTTCTACCACCTGGAATTTTTAATTCACCCGAACCCGTTTTGGGCGGATTCATTTGATCCAAAGCCTCTGCAGCTTTTACATCCGGACTCAACACTGCAAGTCCTAATGAGCTTAAACCTAAGTTTTTTAAATAATCTCTTCTTTTCATTAGATATTGCCTTTTTTACGTTGATCTAAAATATACTCTGAGGTCCTCAATGACAATGCCAAAATTGTTAAAGTAGCATTTTTGTCTCCCTGTGATACAAAAGGAGCTGCATCTGCAACAAATAGGTTTTTTACATCATGAGCTTGGCAATTTGAGTTTAATACAGAAGTTTTAGGGTCATTACCCATGCGAGCAGTACCAACTTCATGAATGATTTTACCAGGCTCGGCCAATCCGTAATTATTCTCCGGACCAGGTTTCTTTCCTGTTGGAATTCCGCCCATGGCATGAATAATCTCCTCAAAAGTATCTTGCATGTGTTTTGCTTGCTTGATCTCATAATCCGACCATTTGTAGTGGAAGCGTAGTACCGGAAT
>JBEBDG010000033.1:0-14098 GCA_041157165.1 Bacteroidota bacterium | reverse complement strand
GTAATCAAAATTTTTACATTATCCTCATTTACTGCATTTGCAAATTTTTTCAAATATTCCTCTTTTACCTTTTCAGCCATTTTTACTTCAGATACATATTCTTCATTTTGAGATAAACTATTGTTTGAAATCAAATGGTAATAAAATAAATAAATTCCTCCAAAAATTATAGTAATGTAAAATAAATACATGAACCAGGGTGGGGTCGGATTATCTAATTCTACTATTCCATCGTATTGATGTTCCATAGCGAGTTCTCCTTCTTTTTCAATCGGTTTTAGACCTTTGAATTTATCCCACCAAGATAAATTTTCTTCTTCTGAAACTTGATTAGGGTCTTTGGTTAATTTCTTTAAAACAGAAGATAATTGAAAGGTTACAATAAGTATTAAAATACTGGTTATTAAAATCAAGCTAAACAACCATAATTCTGTAAAGGAAAGATCCATATTGTATATTTTTTAAGATTTTGAATCAGTTTTAATTTCCCCTAGAGGAAGAGCTTCCATCGTATGAAGGTATTTTTTATCCATTTTTAGAAGATAAATTCCGACTAGAATAAAAAATACGATAAACAAAATGAGTGAGAATATCATATACACATCTGCACCAGGAATGGTTGAAATAAATTGCTTAAACATATTTATTGGTCTTTTTTAATATCGGTACCTAATCTTTGTAAATAAGCAATGACAGCGATTATTTCTTTATCAGGACTTATTTTTATTTTTTCTTCAGCTAGTTTTGCTTGTATTTCTCTTGCTTGGGTATTTAATTCTTTTACTGCATTTTTGATTTGGTAAGCGTCGTAAGGAACCCCCAATGTTTTCATAGCACTTATCTTGTCTTGTGTCTTACTTGTATTTAAATTTTGTTCAAATAACCAAGGATAAGATGGCATGATGGAACCTGGTGACATACTACTTGGGTCCATCATATGGTTAAAGTGCCATGAATGTGGATATTTACCGCCCTCTCTTTGTAAATCAGGCCCAGTTCGTTTAGACCCCCATAAAAATGGATGATCATAAACATATTCTCCCGACTTGCTAAATTCTCCATAGCGTTCTGTTTCGCTTCTAAATGGCCTAACTAATTGAGAATGACAAGAAACACATCCTTCCCGAATATAAATATCTCTTCCTTCCAATTCTAAAGGTGTATAGGGTTGAACACTTGAAATGGTAGGTACATTTGACTTTACCATAAAAGTTGGAATTAATTCTACCAAAGAACCAATTAAAATGGCAATTAAAGAGGCTACTAATAATTGAAAGGGTCTTCTTTCCAACCAACTATGCCAATGCAAAGCTTTAACCTCTTGTTCTTCCAAATTTTGTAATGGAGCTGCTTCTACTGCCTCATTTTCTGTTAAATGGCCTTGAAACATCGTTTTGAAAAGATTGTACCCCATTATAATTGCCCCAATTAAATAGAGCGTACCTCCCAATGCTCTCATTTGATGCATTGGAATTAATTGTAAGGTAGTATCTAGGAAATTACCATATTGTAAGGTTCCCTCTGGGGTAAATTGCTTCCACATCATCCCCTGGGTAAATCCTGAAATATACATTGGTATGGCATAAAATGCGATTCCAACGGTACCAATCCAAAAGTGAATTTTAACTAATTTTTCTGAAAAAATGGAAGTGTTAAACATTCTAGGGATTAACCAATAAAGAATTGCAAAGGTCATGAAGCCATTCCAAGCTAAGGCCCCCACATGGACGTGTGCCACGACCCAATCAGTAAAATGAGCAATTGCATTGATATTCTTTAAGGATAACATAGGCCCTTCAAAAGTTGCTAAACCATAACCAGTAAGAGCTACCACCATAAATTTTAAAATAGTATTTTCTCTAACCTGATCCCATGCACCTCTTAAGGTTAATAAACCATTGATCATTCCACCCCAAGATGGCGCTATCAACATAATTGAAAAAACAACTCCAAGGGATTGTGCCCAATCTGGTAATGTAGAATATAATAAGTGGTGAGGACCAGCCCAGATATAAATAAAAATTAAAGCCCAGAAATGTAAAATAGATAAACGATAAGAATAAACGGGACGATTGGCCATTTTGGGTAAGAAATAATACATCATACCTAAATAAGGTGTCGTCAAGAAAAAAGCAACGGCATTATGGCCATACCACCACTGTACCAATGCATCTTGAACACCAGCATAAACCATATAACTTTTAAAAAAGGAAATGGGCAGTTCAAATGAATTAACCAAATGGAGAACAGCCACCGTTATAAATGTTGCAATATAAAACCAAATAGCTACGTACAAATGACGC
This sequence comes from Bacteroidota bacterium, assembly GCA_041157165.1. Classification (GTDB taxonomy): domain Bacteria; phylum Bacteroidota; class Bacteroidia; order Cytophagales; family Spirosomataceae; genus Sandaracinomonas. The sequence continues at coordinate 11,795 of JBEBDG010000033.1, read as the reverse complement.
TCTCTCCTTTTAACAATCGTACCAAACATGTTAATACCAAACGCAACCCAAACCAAGGTTATCAATAGATCAATAGGCCATTCTAATTCTGCATATTCTTTCGAGGTAGTGATTCCTAAAGGTAAAGTGATGGCTGCTAAAACAATAATTGTTTGCCATCCCCAAAAGTGGAATTTTGATAAAAAACCGCTAAAAATTCTGGCCTTTAATAATCTTTGTAAAGAATAATATACCCCAGCAAATATTGCATTACCTACAAATGCAAATATCACAGCATTGGTATGTAAAGGTCTTATTCTTCCAAAGGACCCATACTGAGTAATATTTGCAGCTGGTTCGAATAATTGGGTAGCAATAATAACACCAACCAACATACCCACTATACCCCAAATAATGGTTGCGACAGCAAAGTTGCGAACAATTTTGTTGTCATAACTAAACTTTTCTAATTGTATCGTTTCTACTTTCATATTTGAAATTTATTTTTTCCGAAATGGGTTTTGAGTCTTCCATTAAAATTCGCATGGCAGGTGTTACTAAATCGTTTTGTTGTCCAGATTTAACTGACCAAATAAATGCTGCTAAAAAGCTTAATGCAAGCAGGAAACTAATGCTAATTAAAATGTAAATAATTTCCATTGATAATTGCTGAATTGATTTTTAACACGAAAAACCTTTTTAACAAAGGTCAAAATATTATTTATCTTAAAAACTGACTGCTATCAGTTTTTATCCTTGCTCTTACTGACATTTACTAGTTTTTCCAATTTCTTACCTTTCCAAATAATAGATATTGTAGCAATTAACAACATGCTTAGTGAATTGATTGGCATTAAAATGGCCGCAACCATTGGAGATAAATGCCCTTGCACAGCATAGCTTAATCCAATTATATTATAAACTAAAGAGAGTAAAAAACTTAACTTAATGACCTTCATTGCAAACTTCGAAAAATGTAAATAATAGCCTAAATTATTCAATTGATTTGCCTGTAAGATTCCATCACTAGCTGGTGTAAATTGAAGATGATTTTCTGAAATAGCGATTCCAATTGAGGCTTCTTTCAATGCTCCAGCATCATTTAAACCATCGCCAATCATACCAACTTTTTTGCCTTTAGCTTGTAATTTTTTGATAAATTTCATTTTATCCATTGGACTCATTTCAAAGAGCATATTTTCATCCTTATGAAACCAATCTACCAAAGAATAAGCGTGTTGCTTTTTATCTCCCGACAATAAATACAAATCATAATCTTGGTATAATTGGTGTAACATGGGTTCAATTCCTTTTCTATTTTGCCAAGGGAAATCTAAATAACCAATGTATTCATCCTGTATTTTTACATATAATCTTGATTCAGATTGGTAATAATTGTTAGGCTCAGTCATTGGAGCATTAACATATTTCCTAGAACCAAGTTGAATTAAAGAATCGTTAAAAATTCCTTGTATTCCCTTTCCAGGAATTTCCTCAAATTCTTTGATAGGTAATACTTCTTGGAATCCTAGTTCAATGGCATATTTATTTAATTGACGTGATAAAGGATGTGATGATTGAAGACTTAAGGTATACAATTGGTTCCATTCATTTTCACTCAATCCGCGTGTAAATTGAATACTTGGAGATTGATCTTTTTGAAGAGTTAAAGTTCCAGTTTTATCAAAAACAAGGGTGTCAATTTCTGAAAAACGTTCTAAAGCTTGGATATTTTTAAAGTAAAAATTGAAAATAGACATCCATCTCATGGTGTGCCCTAAGGAAAATGGATAAGAAATAGCTAAAGCACATGGACAAGCGATAATTAACACACTTATCACAGCATTTTGCCATATTAATGGATTGTTGAATCCCCAATAAGCTCCAACTCCTACTGCTAAGGCAAATAATCCAATGGTAAAATATTTTCCAGTTGTATTGGCAAAATTTTCCCAATTTTCAGTTTTGAATAGTGGGTCTTTGAACGTGTCCTGTTCCCACAATTGTGTGAGATGGCTATGCTGTAAATCTTTAATTACTTCAATTTCAATCAATTCACCCGTTTGGCGTCCTCCCGCATATATTGTATTTCTTGCATTGATTTCAATAATATCACTTTCTCCGGTAACAAAACTGTAATCTATCTTACAATTTCCTTTGATTAAAATAGCATCTGCAGGAATAATTTCCTGATTTCTTATCAAAATTCGATCTCCTAATTTTATCTCAGAGAGAGGTATTTGAATTTCTTTGCCTCCTTGTATTTTATTAATAGTTAAAGGAAAATAGGAAGTATAGTTTCTGTTGAACGACAAAAAATCAAATGATTTTTGTTGAAACCATTTACCAATGAGTAAGAAAAATAATAAACCGCTCACAGAGTCCATATATCCTGCTCCTTGATGGAAAATAATTTCATAAACACTTCTAGAATAACCAACCACTATGCCTAGTAATACAGGTGCTTCAATGGTGATTTTTTTTAATTTCAAATGAGCCCAAACATTAGAAAAATAATCTGAACCAGTATAAAAAACGGATATACTTCCTAAAAATAAATTTAGAAATCCAAACCATTTTTCCAATCCTGCATCCTCTAAACCTAGATATTCTGGAAAGGAAAATAGCATAATATTACCCATACAAAAACCAGCTACTCCTAATTTTAATACTAATTTTTTGTCGGATAAGAAAGTTTTTTTCTGTTCTTCTAATTCGTCTCCTTGATGAATCAATGGTTCATATCCAATTTTACTTAATAAACTAGCCAATTCGCCAATTGATAATTCACTTTCTTTAAACCAAACCGATAATTCTTTTTTACCAAAGTTCAATTGACTTTTTATCACTGAAGAATTGATTTTGTTAATATTTTCCAATAAATACAAACAAGACCTGCAATGGATATTTGGAAGGTGAAAATTTACTTTTGAAAAATTTGAATTTGAAAAGGTGATTAATTGATTTCTAAATTTTGAATTATTTAAAAATTCAAATTCATGCATACTTGGTGAAATACCTGGATTTACATCACAGGTGTAATAATCCATTAAATTATTGTCATGCAATAATTCATAGACTTTTTCACAACCCGAGCAGCAAAAATTTTTATCCTGAAATTGAATGGGTTCTTCTTTACAAATTTCTCCACAATGAAAGCAAATGATTTCTTTTTCAAATATTTCAAAATTTTTCATAATGGACCCATTCAATAAATGTTCAAATTTCAACTATATCCTATCGCATTAAAATGATTAAAAACATGAATGAAACTGATATTTGTCATAAAAAATCGAATCGTCTGTGAGTAGTTTTGGTACAATCAAAACGAAAATGGAAACGCTAGTTCAAGAAACTGAAAAAAAATTACTCGCCAGTGGCATATTAATTAATTATTTGCCAGGTGAATATTTATTTAGACATGGACAAAAGGCAGAATATGTATTTTACGTAATGAAGGGGAAAATTTGTTTGGAAACTCCAGATGATAAGGAATTAGTGATGGAGGATCAATCGATATTTTTAGGATTAAATGAATTATTGAAACAAAAAAATCATTCATTTTCTACCCATACCATTACAGATTCCAAATTTTTGGTTTTTGATAAGAATTATTTTTTGTCCTTGATTCAGGAGTTTGGTATAGAAAATTCCTATTTCGATAATAAGTTGAAAGAATTAGATATATTTTTTGAACAGAAGATTCCCAAAGAAAATTAAAAATAAATAAGAGTACATAGAGTGGTAAGTTATAAGTTTGCAAAAATCCGATTGAAATTTTCGATCGGATTTTTTATTTCAAAGGACTATCTTTTTCCTTTTTTAACGAATTGTAGACCATCTTATCCAAAAATCCATTCAGCCACTTATTTAAAAAAACTGTCAGTTTTCCTTGAAATGTTAAAATTAATGTTTTTTTCTTCGCTTGAAAAGCCAAGAAAATTTCATGCGCAACTTCTTCAGCACTCATCATTTTTTCTTCTGCCCGCATGGTTTCTCCGGTAATTCTACCCATACTATTTAGGGATGCATTTCTGATATTAGAGGCAGTAAAGCCAGGACATGCAGTCAAAACATGTACACCCGTTCCAAGTAATTCAGTTCTTAAAGCCTCTAAAAATCCATTCATTGCAAATTTTGAGGCAGAATATCCTGATCTAACTGGTAAACCACGATACCCAGCAATGGATGAAATTCCTATTATGCCACCTTTTCTATTTTTTATAAAAGGCAATGCCGCATGCGTTGCATAAACAGTTCCCCAAAAATTGATATCCATCACCTGCTTCAATACTTCCATTTGAACATCCTCAAACATTGACCTCATGGAAATGCCAGCATTGTTGATTAAAATATCTATGCCACCATAATTTTCTACAACTTCTTTTATCATTCCTCTGGTTTCATCTTCTGAAGCACTATCACAAACTATACCTTTGGCTTTTATTTTAAATTGTAAAAGTTCAGCTTCTGTTTGAGCCAAATTTTGAGCATTTCTTCCAGTAATGATGATGGTATAGCCATTTTTACCAAATTCAAAGGCCAAAGCTTTTCCAATGCCTGAAGAGCCACCAGTGATGATTACGACTTGATTGATTGCCATCCTATTTTAATTTTAATGTCACAATATTTTCAACATGATGTGTTTGAGGGAACATGTCTACTGGATGCACCTTAACAACCTCATATGACTCATCCAACCATGCAAGATCTCTTGCCTGAGTGGCAGGATTACAACTTACATAAACGATTCGGTTTGGTCTAACTTTTAATATTTGACGTACAACATCTTCATCCATACCCGCTCTTGGAGGGTCAGTAATGATTACATCAGGTTTTCCATGTTTGCCAAAAAAATCGTCGGTTAATAATTTTTTCATATCTCCGGCGAAAAAAATGGAGTTTTCAACCCCATTTAATTTTGCATTTATTTTGGCATCTTCAACGGCCATCTCCACATATTCCAATCCCACAACTTTTTTTGCATATTTAGATAGAAATAATCCGATAGTTCCTGTTCCTGAATAAAGATCATAAACTACTTCTTCACCTGTTAACTGTGCATCATTTCTAACCAATTGATACAATTTCAAGGCTTGATCTGAATTAGTTTGAAAAAATGATTTTGGACCAATTTGAAAGGTTAAATCTTCCATTTTTTCGTAAATAAAGGCTCTCCCAATAAAATTTACTACTTCCAGATCATGAAATGTATCATTTCCTTTTTGATTAATTACATAGTTTAAAGAAGTAATTTGGGGAAATTGATTCTTCAAGTAGTTCATTACTTTCTGTATTTCCTCCTCACTCGCAAATGCAAATTGAACCACAATCATCCACTCTCCAATACTAGTATTCCTTAGGATAATATTTCGCAAGGAGCCTTCTTTTTGATTTTTTAATTCATAGAAACTTATACCTTCTTTTTCTGCAAAATTTCTGATTCCATTACGGATAGAATTGGACGGATCTTTTTGTAAATGACAGTTTTCTATATCAATTATCTTATCAAATCGACCAGGTACGTGAAAACCAAGTGCATTCATAGAACCTACATCTTCCTTGCCAATTTCTTCTTCTGTCAACCACCTGGCTTGCGAAAAAGTGAATTCTAATTTATTTCGATAATTATATGTTTCAATTGAGCCTAAAATGGGTTCAAATGTGGGTAATTTTACTTTTGCAATTCGCTCAAGATTATCTTTTACTTGTTTGTTTTTAAATGATAATTGTGCCTCATATGTTACATGCTGCCATTTACATCCACCGCAAATTCCAAAATGTTGACATATCGGTTCAGTGCGATCTGTAGATACTTTTTGAATGTTAAAGGCTTGAGCTTGTTTGAATTTCTTTTTATTACGTAATATTTTTAGGTCACAAATGTCACCTGGTGCAACTTGGCCTTGAATAAAAATTACTTCTTCGTTGATTTTTACAATACACTTTGCTTCAGCTGCATAATCTAAAATGCGTACACCTTCGATGATTTGAGGAGTTTTATCTTTTCTTTTACTCATAACCACAAAGGTACGTAAAAGTGATTAAAGTGACTAAAGTGATTAAGTTGACTAATATGACTTACACATTTTCAAACGGATCGAATTCTTCGTTTGGATTATTATTAAGTTTAGACCCTTTGAAAATAGAATCTTCTTGGGCACTTTCAAAGCTTGAAGTCGTATCTCCTAAGTTGCCATTGCCAAAATTTCCAAAATTGTTATCAAAAGGGGTAAAATCTAAATCACAATATTTAGTATATTTTCCAATGAATTTTAACCAAACATTTTCTAATGAACCGGAACGGTTTTTTGCCATGATAATCTCTCCCATTCCAGCCACAGAGTTTCCTTGGTCATCTTGTGTAATATTATAATATTCTGGTCGGTAAATAAACATTACCTGGTCAGCATCTTGTTCAATGGCTCCCGATTCACGAAGGTCAGATAATTGAGGTTTTTTATTGCCACCACGCGTTTCAGTTGAACGATTCAATTGAGAAAGAGCAATCACAGGAACGTCTAATTCTTTTGCTAATTGTTTTAATGCACGGGAGATTTGTGCAATTTCTTGTTCACGATTGCCACTTGGTCCTTTTCCAGATGAATCCCCTGTCATTAATTGAAGGTAGTCAATGACAATCAATTCAATATTTTTTTGTGCCTTTAAGCGCCTACATTTAGCCCTCAATTCTAATATGGATAGCGCAGGGGTATCATCGATATAGATAGGCGCTTCATATAATTTTTTAATCTTGGTATGCAATTGTTGCCATTCATGTGGTTCCAATTTGCCTTTTCTGATTTTCTCTGCTTCAATTTCTGCCTCTGCAGATATGATACGATTTACAAGCTGAACGCCACTCATCTCTAATGAGAAAAGTGCTACCGGTTTGTCAAATTCAACAGCTGCATTTCTACAAGCAGAAACTACGAAGGCAGTTTTACCCATACCAGGGCGCGCTGCAATAATGATTAATTCCTGTCGCTGCCAGCCCGATGTCAAGCGATCTAATTCTGTAAATCCAGATGGAATACCTGTTAAACCACTTTTTTGTAACTGCTTTTTTTCTAATTCATCTACTGCCTTCTTCAAAATATCAGACATACTTTCGTAATTCTTTCGAATATTTGATTCGGCAATAGTGAATAATTCTTGTTCCATTTTATCCAAAATTTGGAACACGTCTGAAGTATCTTCGTAGGATAATTTTTGAATTTCTGAAGAAACGGCAATCAATTGTCTTTTTAAATATTGTTCAATGATAATTCGTGCATGAAATTCAACATTTGAAGTTGAACTTACACGAGAAGTTAATTGGGCTAAATAACTTGCTCCACCTGCGGATTCAATCTGACCATTATTTTTTAAATAATTGTGAACGGTTAACAAATCTACTGGTTGAGAAGCTTGGAAAAGACCTTGAATAGCTTGGAAAATCTTTTGATGGGACTCTTTATAAAATGAATCTGGCTTTAATAATTCAATCACATTTGCCAAAGGCTCCTTCTCTAACATTAGGGCTCCTAATAAAGCTTCCTCCAACTCAACGGCTTGTGGTGGCAATTTGCCCAAACCCAAATCACTTAAACGTGCAGGCGCACTACCCCTAGATATTCCTGATTGGTTTCCCCTTCTAACTTGATTTGATGAACTATTTATTTCCATGTAACAATTTTACAAAAATTTTATGTAAAAATATCACCTTTGTTGTAGGAATAAATTTATCATTTTGATTATTTTTATGATAAACTTTAAAACCCCAATAATTAGCCTTGTTAGAAAAAATTATTAACCTATCGGAGGTTTCCTTGCTTGATTTTCTTGGACCCGCAAACAGTAATTTTCAAGTTTTGGTGGATGCCTTTCCACAATCTAAATTAATAGCACGTGGAGAACATTTAACTGTTAGAGGTTCCGATGATCAAATTGCTTTAATTGAAGCAATTATCAACCAATGTGTTCAGCATATAGAAAAGCATCATTCTTTATTACCAGTACATGTTAAAACCTATATAGATGCAGTTTTAAATCCATCTGGAGAGGAAATTGTTACACCATGGGTAGAGGATAAGGATGTTTTACTTTTCGGAAACAAAGGACTAGTTATCAAAGTTAAAACGCCTAATCAAAGAAAGTTGGTAGAGGCCGCGAATAAAAATGATATTGTTTTTGCCATCGGTCCCGCTGGAACTGGAAAAACCTACACCGCTGTGGCTTTGGCAGTTAAGGCTTTAAAAAACAAAGAAGTTAAAAAGATAATTATTACTCGACCTGCAGTTGAAGCTGGTGAAAATCTTGGTTTTTTGCCTGGCGACTTAAAAGAAAAAATTGATCCTTATTTACGACCAATATATGACGCTTTGGATGACATGATCCCTGCTGAAAAATTGAAGTTTTACATCGAAAATAGAACCATAGAAATTGCACCATTGGCCTATATGCGTGGTCGGACTCTGAATAAAGCTTTTATATTATTGGATGAGGCTCAGAACACTACCTCCATGCAAATGAAAATGTTTTTGACTCGAATGGGTATTCAATCCAAAATTATCATAACGGGAGATAAATCTCAAGTAGACTTACCCAAAAACCAAATTTCTGGTTTGGGGGAATCTTTGAATATTTTAAAAGGTATCAATGGAATTGCTTTTGTAGAATTAGACGGTAGTGATGTTGTTCGTCATAAGCTCGTTAGGGCAATCATTGAGGCTTATGATAAGAAGTGACTTAGTGATTTAGTATGAAGATAAAAATAATAGAAGCCAGGAGTTTGGAAGAAATTCAGGAAGTATTTCAAATTCGAATTGAAGTGTTTGTCAACGAACAAAAGTGTTTGCCTTCTGAAGAGTTTGATGAATTAGATGCCTTAGCCAAGCACTATTTGTTAAGAGTTGATGGAAAGTCTGCAGCAACTGGTCGTTTCAGAAAAACGGATAAAGGGATTAAAATTGAAAGAATAGCTACTTTACGTTCTTTTCGTGGATATAAACTGGCCACCAAGATCATAAATCATATCCTGAGTGTAGCCAAGCATATGTTCCCAGAAGTGAATTATTTTTATCTGCATTCTCAGCAAACCGTTATGCCACTTTACGCTTCCATTGGCTTTACTCCTTTTGGGGAAACCTTTATCGAAGCAGATATTATCCATCAAGCTATGGAGTTAAAAATTTGAAACTTTTTTTTGTGAAAAGGTGTTTAATAAGTTTATAAACACTCATCATGATAGAAGAACTAACATCCGCCTACATCAATCATTGTCGTGAACATGGAGAAAGACCCAAAAGCCTATATGCTTTTGCCAAATCTTTGCAATTAGAGGAAAAGGATTTATACCCACATTTTACCTCTTTTGATGGTTTAGAAAGTATTATTTGGTCTTCAAAAATTCAAAAAACCATTGAAAATTGCCAAAAAGATCCAATTTACCAAGGTTATTCAGTACGAGAAAAATATCTTTCCTTCGTATTTTCTTTTTTCCAAGAACTACTCAATGAACGGTCTTTTTTTGTTCAAAATTGGAAACTAATAGCCAAGCCTACTTTTGGAATACCTGAGGCATTGAAATCAGCAAATGAGGTTTATATGTCCTTTATGCAAAATTTGATGGAAGAGGCAATTGAACGTCAAGAAGTAAAGGCTAGAAAATATATTGATAAAAAATATGCAGATGGATTGTGGTTACAATTTATCATGATCATACAATTTTGGGTAAAGGATTCATCTCCGAATTTTGAAAAAACAGATGAATTTATTGAAAAATCTATACAAGCATCTTTTGAATTATTGGGGGTTACGGCATTCGACTCTTTATTAGATTTAGGTAAATTTTTGTTTCAGAATAAATCGGTTATGAACTTCAGCAAATGATGAAAGAGAATTCCTATATCCCTGTTTCTAAAGTTGCAAGGGCTAGTAAATTTGTTGGAACGGGATTCAAAGTTGGTAGCAATTACCTGAAGTATTCCATCAAGAAAATCGCTAATCCTGATTTAGATAAGGAGCAATTGCATGAGGATAATGCCAAAGATATATATGAATCTTTAGCTATATTAAAAGGATCTGCATTAAAAGTTACACAAATGTTAAGCATGGACAGAGGTTTACTACCTCGTGCCTACCGAGATACATTTGCAATGGCTCAATATTCAGCTCCCCCATTGTCGGGACCTTTAGTGGTTAAAACTTTTCAATCAGAATTTGGACAATCCCCTAGTGTTTTATTTGATGCATTTGATATCAAAGCTAGTTATGCCGCTTCCATTGGTCAAGTTCATATTGCTCAAAAATATGGTAAAAAGTTAGCCGTAAAAATACAATATCCAGGGGTCGCTAACAGTATTCATGCCGATTTGAAAATGGTTAAGCCTATTGCTTTGGCTATGTTTTCTTTAAATGAAAAGGATGTTGATAGATACATGAAAGAGGTAGAATGTAAACTCATAGAAGAAACCAATTATGAGCAAGAGATGCAATATGCCAATCAAATAACAAATGCATTCAAAGACTTTAATGGGATTGTTTTTCCAAATTATTACCCCGAATTATCAACTCAAAAAATTTTGACAATGGATTGGTTAAACGGAATGCATTTGAGAGATTTTTTGGAATCAAACCCTTCACAAGAAATTAAAAATTTAGTTGGTCAACGCTTGTGGGATTTTTATGAGTATCAAATCCATGAAATGAGAATGGTGCACGCAGATCCTCATCCAGGAAATTTTTTAATCCAAGAGGATGGAACATTGGGAATTATTGATTTTGGTTGCGTAAAAGTTATTCCTGATTCATTTTATGTGCCCTATTTTACGCTTTTAGATACAAGTGTTTTGAAAGAGAAAGAAAAGGCGATGAAAATCTTTGAGGATTTGGAGTTTATTCATCCCACTGATTCAAAGCAAGAAAAAAATGAATATTTTGACTTATTCACTTCCATGATTGAATTATTAGCTAGACCATTCCAATCCAATCAATTTGATTTTGCTAATAGTAGCTACATGAATGAAATATATCAAATGGCCGAGGAGTTGAAAGAAAATGAAAAAATAAGGCATTCTAAACATGCACGAGGTTCGCAGCATGGACTATATATTAATCGTACTTATTTTGGACTTTACACACTATTGCATGAGTTGGGAAGCACAATTCAAATAAAAAAAGAGTTAGCCTAAGCTAACTCTTTTTATTTATTTAAAAAGGTAAATCGTCATCACCTTCCGCCGCAGCGGTCATTGGTGGAAATTTAGCAGCTCCTGTTGCTGCATTAAAGTCTACATTTTCAGGAATGGTGCCACCATTTGCTGAACCGCTTTCCTTTTCAATACGGTATGCTCTCAATTCTGTATACCAGCGCTCGTTATATTCTCTGGATTCAGGTGAAAATTGTAATTTAAGCATATCTCCCATTTGGGCTTGGGCTAAATCTTGAGTGCGATCTCCCCATGCAGCCAAACACACCTTTTTTGGATATTGTTCTTGAGTTTCAATCACAAATTCTTGTTTAATCCAATTGGTACCGTTTTTACCAGTTCCGGTTACCTCATTTAATTTTTTAATTAATTTTCCGCTAATCTCAGCCATTTTGAAAAAATTGATTTTTGTTAGTTTCAATTGGCAAGTAAGTAAATTATTGGTAATTTTGAAAACTTTTTGGCGATGTGGTGGAATTGGTAGACACGCTACTTTGAGGTGGTAGTGCCGCAAGGTATGGGAGTTCGAATCTCCCCATCGTCACTCACAATTAAAGAAACTGTAACTCATGTTGAAGATGAAACCATACAGTGTTCTTCTCTATTACAACTATACTCCTATTG